>DDWE01000148.1 GCA_002345625.1 Desulfuromonadaceae bacterium UBA2294
GTCTTCTTCTCCACCTCCCAGGCGGGGCAGGCTGCCCCGATGAACGCCGGGACCCTGAAGAACGCCGACGACCTGACCGAACTGAAAAAACTCGATATCATCATCACCTGTCAGGGGGGTGATTACACCAAGGCGATCCACCCGGCCCTGCGCAAGGAGGGCTGGAACGGTTACTGGATCGACGCTGCCAGTACCCTGCGCATGGAGAAGGACGCCGTCATCATCCTTGACCCGGTCAACCGCAGTGTCATCGATGCGGCGCTGAAGAACGGCCAGAAAGATTTCATCGGCGGCAACTGCACCGTCAGCCTGATGATGATGGCATTAGGCGGCCTGTTGCGCGCTGGCCACATCGAGTGGATTTCGTCCATGACCTATCAGGCGGCAAGCGGGGCCGGAGCGCCGAATATGCGCGAGCTGCTCAGCCAGATGGGTGTCCTGCACGGTTCGGTCGCCGACCTGTTGAAGGACCCGTCGTCAGCGATTCTGGAGATCGATCAGAAAGTCACCGCCGCCCTGCGTAGCAGCAGCATGCCGCAGCAGGAGTTCGGGGCGCCGTTGGCCGGCAATCTGCTGCCGTGGATCGACCGCGAAGTCGAAGATGGCCAGAGCCGTGAAGAGTGGAAGGGGTATGCCGAGACCAACAAGATCCTCGGTACCAGCAAACCGATCCCGGTCGATGGCCTCTGCGTCCGCGTCGGCGCCATGCGCTGCCACAGTCAGGCGCTGACCATCAAGCTGAAAAAAGACCTGCCGATGGCAGAGATCGAGCAGCTCATCGCCAACGACAACCAGTGGGTGAAGCTGATCCCGAACACCAAGGCCGCCTCGGTCAGCCAGCTGACCCCGGCCGCGGTCTCCGGCACCCTGTCGGTCCCCATCGGTCGCCTGCGCAAGATGAAGATGGGACCGGAGTACCTTTCGGCCTTCACCTGCGGCGACCAGCNNTGGGGCGCCGCCGAGCCGCTGCGCCGCATGCTGCGCATCCTCGCCGAGCGCTAAAACTGCATCATTCTGTACTCCAACGGGCGACCCGACCAGGTCGCCCGTTTTTTTGTCTTTTACTTCCAATCTTATCGGTGCACTCACCAAAAAGACGTCCGTTAACAACACGGCAATGCTCTCACGCAAAGGCGCAAAGATCGCCAAGAAAAACTTGAAATGCCTTGTTTCAGCGGGACCTTCTTTGCGCCTTTGTTGCTTTGCGTGAAACTTCTGCCTTGGTTATATCCTTGAACTGTTTTGCCTGCCCTGACTGCTTAGACTTCGTGCCCTTCGTGTTCTTCGTGCTGAACGCTTTCTTTTCTCCTCCCCCGGCAAGCCCCGTCAAAGCTGCTAAACTAAAGTGGCATCCCATCCCAACCATCGTCGCAACCAAGGAGTTCTCATGCGTGTGGAAGCAGACCTCAAGCTCGGCTTTAAAGACGTGTTGATCCGCCCCAAACGCTCGACCTTAAGCAGTCGTGCCCAGGTCGAACTTGAACGTGAGTTCACCTTTTTGCACAGTCGCCGCGAATGGACCGGGGTGCCGATCATCGCCGCCAACATGGACAGCGTAGGCACTTTTGCCGTTGCTGAAGTCATGGCCCGCCATCACCTGCTCTGCGCCATCCACAAACACTACCGGCTGGAGGAGTGGTCCGCCTTTTTCGAGCGCCAGAAAGAAGATATCACCCCCTGGATCATGGTCAGTACCGGCAGCTCAGGACAGGATTTCGAACAGCTCAAGCGCATCCTCGAGGCCCATCCGCGTCTGCAGTTCATCTGCATCGACGTCGCCAACGGCTACGCTGAGACGTTCGTCGAATTCGTCAGCCGGGTGCGCGAAAGCTACCCGGACAAGACCATCGTCGCAGGCAACGTCGTCACCGGCGAAATGGTTGAAGAGCTGCTGCTCTCCGGCGCCGATATCGTCAAGGTCGGTATCGGTCCGGGCTCGGTCTGCACGACGCGACTCAAGACCGGCGTCGGCTATCCGCAGCTGTCGGCGGTCATCGAATGCGCCGATGCCGCCCATGGCCTCGGTGGCCGGATTATCTCTGACGGAGGCTGTGCCTGCCCCGGCGACGTTGCCAAGGCGTTTGGTGGGGGCGCCGATTTTGTCATGCTCGGTGGCATGCTCGCCGGCCACGACGAAAGCGGCGGTGAGCTGCTGGAACGGGACGGACAAACCTTTAAACTCTTCTACGGTATGAGCAGCACGGCGGCCATGGAGAAACACGCCGGTGGCGTTGCCGAATACCGTTCTTCGGAAGGAAAAGTGGTCGAAGTCCCCTACCGCGGCCCGATCGAAGGGACAGTGCGCGACGTCCTCGGCGGCCTGCGCTCGGCCTGCACCTATGTCGGCGCCGGCGCTCTGCGCGAGCTTTCCAAGCGAACGACGTTTATCCGCGTGCTGGAGCAGGAGAATCAGACCTTTTCCTAGATGAAGATGAGCTTGTGCCATCTTCAATCGCCGTGACCGCACTCAATTGATCGACAGGCCCATGACCGTTACTCCCTATTTTCTGCAAAAACCTCTGGAAAAGTTCGAACGCATTGCAGGCATCATCATCACCGGCATCGGCTGGCTGTTGCTGACCGGGGTGATGATCTGGCTCGGCCTCTACCTGTACGAACGGGGTCTTTCGTTATATGGGCTGGAAATTTTCCTGCAGGAATGGCGCTATTGGGGACCGGTGCTGTGGTTTCTGCTGCCGGTGGTCAACTTTCTCTACTTCGGACGGATGATGCGGCGCAATGATGGGGTGGGATGTCTGGTCTACGTCGAAGTCTTTGCTATGCTTGTGGCGCTGTCATTCATCGGCCTGACCAACCTCCCCTGAGGCCGGAACAGCGTCTCTTTGCTGTTTTGATTCCACAACAAAACATCTTGAACAAGCCTCCGCATCAGGCCCGTCATCCGCTCAGATGGCCTGATCGGTTTTCTTCTTCCCCATGGCCATGACGCGCTCAGCGACCTCGGGATAGTGTTTTCGTACACAGTCCGGACAGATGCCATGAGTGAAGTCGGCATCCGAGTGTTCACGAACATAAGCCTCGATCTGCTTCCAGACCCCCTCGTCCGTGCGGATGTTTTTACAATTTGCGCAAATAGGGATAATCCCCTTGAGGGTTTTGACCTCGAGCAGGGCCACCTCAAGCTTGCTCCGAGCATCAACCTCATTTTGCAACGCGCTGAATTGTTGTCGGCGCCAACGGTGCAGCTCCCACGAAGTAAAAACACCGATGATGTTGGCGCAAACGAAAGCCGACAGCACATCGTAGAAAGCAACCGGTCGGTCGAAAACCTTGAACCAGGCAAAAAGCACCAGATTACCCAGCGTCATGAGCAGGGCCAGCGCCACCTGCCGGCTGAGGTAGAGCGGGGTGACGGCATACACGGCCAGAGCCAGCAGGAGATCCCATGCCACGTGTATCGTGTAATCGGCCGGCAGCAAGGCATTGGCCGCGATCACCCCCGCCAACAGCAGGGCCACCCAGATGAAAATGATACGGTCAAAGGCTTTGGCGCTGTTGCAACGCCAAATCAGAAACAAGGCCAGAAGATCGATCGCAACCCCGGCCCCGCGAAGCCCCCACACCACAGAGAGGGTCGCAGAGTCTCCAAGCAAGCCGAAGTCGGTCGGAAACGAAAGCAGATGAAACAAAACGGCAAGCAGTATCAGAGCCAGAGTCACACGGATATCCCGCTTTAGTCCCGCTTGTCGAAAAACCGCTTCACGCGCCGCTGGCTCCAGTCGGTAGGATAATTTTACGTTCATTTTTAGCCCGCTCACAAACTGTCATTCAATACGACGTCACATTCGCTACTTGTCCTGCAGATCCCAGACCCCTTCCCATCCTGACGGTGGCTGCGACAGCAACTGCCGGCAGCGCCGCGCATAAGAGGCGGCAACCGGATCGGTCGATGCCATCGCCTCAAAGGCGGAGGATGCGGTGGCAAAGTCGCCGAGTCGGTAGGCCTCAAGGGCGACCACAAAACCAGCGCCGGCAGGTGGCGCGGTAGCCAGCGGCGTGAACAACGGCACCGGCTCATGGCGGCCAACGACGCGTACTGTGGCCACCTCACGCACCGGAACAGTATCCCCCATCTGCTGTCGGGTGGCTTCAGAGAAGAGGATTTCAGTGCCAAAGACCTTGTTCACCCCTTCGAGACGAGCCGCGAGGTTGACCGCATCACCGAGCATGGTGTAGTCGAAGCGCCGGGTCGACCCCATGTTGCCGACCACTGCCGCACCGGTATTGAGGCCAATGCGCATCCAGAGTTCATGGCCGAAGCGCTCCTTGAACAGCGGCCGCAATTCGGCGAGACGCTGCTGACAGTCGATGGCCGCCTTGACCGCGCGCAGCGCGTGATCGGGCTGCGACAACGGCGCATTCCAGAAGGCAATAATAGCATCGCCTTCGTACTTGTCGATGGTGCCACCGGCATCAAGAATAATGTCGGTCATTTCGGTCAGGTAGGCATTGAGCAGGGCGGTGAGCGGTTCCGGCTCAAGCTGCTCGGAGATGGTGGAGAAGCCGGCCAGATCGGAGAAGAAGATCGACAGCTCGCGCTTCTCGCCCCCAAGCCGCAGCATCGCCGGATCGGCCACCAGCTGCTCGATGACCGACGGATGCAGGTACTGGTTGAACGCGCGGCGGATTTCGCGCTTCTTGCGCCCCTCAGTGGCAAAGTTGTAACCGACGCCGCCGATCAGGGCCAGACCGGTTGCAACTCCGGGCAGCGCAACCGGCAACCAGTAGCCTTGCGCGTAGGCGATAAAACCGGCCAGCGGCGCCAGCGGCAACAGCAGCAGGCAAGCGATCAGGGTCGGGGTCAGGGTGTGACAGCGGCGCATAACAAAGCCGGCACCCATCGCCAGAACGGTTGCAAAAGCCCAACTCAGCACCGGCGTCACCGGGCGCATAAAATCACCGACGAGAAGGTTGTCAAGGGCGGTGGCGTGAATCTCCATCCCCGGGAAGACACCATCGAGGGGCGTCGGCCGCAGGTCGAACAGGCCGGGCGCGGTCAGGCCGAAAAAGACGTGGGCGCCCTGCAGTCTACCTGGATCGAGGGTCGGGGTTTCACCGGACTGCAACTGCAGTTCAGACTGGATTACCGCCGCGGCAGAGAAGGTCGGGAAGGTGCCGGACGGGCCCCGGTAACGCAGCAGACTGCGCCCCTTGGCGTCGACCGGAATAAATCGGTCCGCAATACGCAGACCACCGTCGGCCGCAGCCACGGTGACTTGCGGCCGGGCGGCAAGATAGGCGGCCAGAGGCAGTGCCGCCACCGGAGTCGTGCCGAAACGGGACAACAGGGTTGCGTGACGAAACAGGCCGTCGGCATCGGGCCGGCCGCTGACATCACCGAGGCGGCCAAAGGCGCTGCGCAAGGCGGGGACAGGCAGGGTGGCCGTCGCCTGGTGTCCCGTGCCTAAACCGGTGGGCAGGGTCGAGGCCGTGAGCTCGCCAGGGAGGCTGCCGCCGCTGCCGAGCGCGACACTGCCGACACTGGCCGGCAACTTAAGCAAGGCATCGGCGAAGGCTTGATCATCGTCTACCCCATAGACCGACGGCTCGGTAAACAACAGGTCAAAGCTGAGGGACCGGACACCGGCGCGGCGGCAATAATCGACGACCAGAGTATAGGCGGCACGCGGCCAGGGCCAGGAGAGTTCGTTCTCCTGCCGCCCCCAATCGAGACTGGCCTGATCGACGGCGATCAGGACAATCGGCTCGGCAGCCACCGGCCCCCGGGCAAAATGGGCGACGCGCCAACGCCAGGTTGACGCCTCCAGCGCGCTCAGGCTACCTGCAGCAGACAACAGCAGAGTCAGCAGGACCGCACCCAGGCCAAGGAGCAGGCCGTCTCGCAGTTCACGGCGCATCAGAGCTAGATGCGTCCCAGAGCGCTGGTGAAACGGGGCTGACGGGCCGCGACACGCTGATGAACGCGACGCACATCGGGGAGGCTGGTCAGCTGCTTGAGCCGGTCGGCCGGAGCCGGGTGGGTCCGCCCAAAACCGCCGCTATCAGGGGTGAGGCGCTGCTGCATCTGTTCGAGCATCACCCGCATTGCCGCCGGGTCGTAACCGATGCGCGCGAGCAGGTCGACGGCGATACGATCCGCCTCATACTCGAAGCTGCGCGAGTAGCCGCTGTTGACCAAGGTGGCGGTGACATCGCTGATACTCCCTTCGAAGGCACTGGTCAGCGAGGCGAGTTCGGCCCCGCCGAATGAGCGGGCGCCCTCAGTGCCAATAATGGTCAGGGCATCGGTGATCCGGCTCTTCTTGATCGCCTGCAGGCCATGTTTGGCCTGCACATGGCCGATCTCGTGCGCCAGCACGGCGGCCAGGGCATCCTCGTCCGGACAGCAACGGATCAAGCCGCGGCTGACGAAAATCAGACCGCCGGGGGCAGCAAAGGCGTTGATCTCATCGCTGTCGAGGATCAGAAAATGGTAGCCGCCAAAGGTCTCGGGCAGATCGGAAACCCTGGCGAGAGATTGACCGACCTTATTGACGTAAAGGTTGGCATCCGGAGCGTTAAAGGGCCGATAGCTGGTGACGATGCCGGCCCCGACCGCCCGGCCGATGTAGTATTCCTGCTCCGGGGTGATGTCGGTAAACGCCTTCTCCAGCGCCTGCGATGATTTGCGCACCGACGCCGCCTGATCCTCGGAGAGATAACCGGTGGAGACCGCGATCTGGCTGCCGATATCGGTGATCTGGGTCAGCGCCGCACAACCGCTGAGCAACAGGGCCACACACAGAACCGCAGGGTTAGTTCGCATGGGCGCCTCCGTCCAGATCACCACGGAGCAGAAACTGCTGCAACTGTGTATCATCGACCGTCATCTTCTCCATGCGGTCGATCCAGGCAAAGTCGAGGTTGCGGTTCTTTTGTCGGTAGGCATCTTCGACCTGACTGTTAAACCCCTTGCCGGCCAGAGTCAACTCCTCCTGCGATGCAGCAACGTTAGCGTTTTGCGTCCCGGCACGCAACGGCGCCACCGTGCGGGCAAGAGCGCTGCTGTGCAACCAGCCGCTGGTTCCGCCGACCCGGACCTTGTACCACCCCTTCTGTTCGGTCTGCACCTCAACCGTCGTGCCGTAGTTCACAGTGGTGGCAATCTTGCCAAAGACCTGCGGCGTCTGGCGCACGGCCGCCTTTTGTACCGCCACCTGCCACGACTGCGCCGCCATGGCCGGTATGGCCAGAATCAGGACAACCGTGCAAAAGGTCAGGTACGCTCCTTTGATCCATTGCTGCATGCTGTTGCTCCTTCAGTCGACTGCGGTCCGGCGCTTGCGGCGGTAGCGGGTAAAAAATCACCCCCTGAACAGGGCAATCATGCTACCCTGCGCTATTCCCATTGAAGCCGGAGGCACCACATGTATCTGCAAAAACTCATGGAATTCGTCACTCATTTTTATCACACCCAAACGCCCTATGCCATTGCCATTCTGGTCGTTCTGGTCGTCCTGCTCTTCGCCCGTCCGAAAACGATGGCCAAACTGGTCGGTTTTATTGCCGTGATCGTCACATTGATCTACATTGCCGGATTGCTCAAGGGGGGGATCGACAGCGGTAAACAAAGAAAAAGTGATATGACGCAAAAGACCGAGAAACAACTTAAATGACCTTGTCATCAGATCGATGCCCAAGCCGGCAGCTGTCATCGGTGCAGCCGCCGGCGGTTTTCGGCAGATAGCGACGGAACCGGGCAAAGACACCGTAGGCGACCCCGGCCAATGCATGGATCACAGGGAGTTGGACAATAGCTGCGAGGAGCGAAAAACCGGTGGCCGGCACAACTTCCCAGATGCGGGCAAAGGCATCGACCCCGACATGATACCGCCCCTCAGCGTCACGCACGTGCAGACTGGCCATGAAATCGTCTCGATTCCGCCCATAGGCCACCGCATCGAAGTCGGATGCCGCAATATCGATCAACTGCAGATTGCCACTCCGGTCCAGCTGCCGGTAATGCTCCATCTCCCGTCGACAGACTCGACAGTCGCCATCATAGAAGACTTCAAGAACCGCTTTTTTGTCCCTGCTCATGATCAGACCTCCCTTTGCAACGCCTGACTGCAATTCTAACCCGTAATCAACGGGATACCAGAACCACATCGACTTCACAGCGGGGGATGAAGGGCAAAACAGGTCCTATAACCGAAAAGAAAGTTCACAGGCATCACTTCTTTTTCTTACGCAAAGCCGCAAAGACGCAAAGAAAGCCTGTCCTTAAACAGGCTTTTCAGTTTTTCCTGGCGACTTTGCGACTTTTTCGTGATCTGCTTATCTACTTCGCCCCACCAATTAACAATTCGATAAGGACATATGCCATTTCACGCTCGTTTGCGTTGGTTATATGCTTGAAGGGGGGGTCTTGTATCCTGAGTCATGGGCAGGAGCGTGAGGGTGCGTATTTTTTTATATTCCAGACGCCACATTAAAGTGGGTTCGGCGGCTCACTCCAATTTTTCCAGATGCAGGTCATCGTACCAGGCGGTGGCCGTGCCACCGGTGTTGTCGGTGTCAGTCATCAGGGCAATGGTGGCGGTCTCCGGTGGCTCGGTGCCGAACGCCCGCCGGTAATCTTCAGCAATATTGCGCCGTACTGTCTGCCACTGTCCGACTTTTTCCGGACCGCTTGCGATGGCCAGCATCATGGCGTTGCCGGTAAAGGGATTCGGAACCAGCGATCCGGCCGGCAACCGGTTGGCCCAGATGTAATTCAGACTTTTGGTCTTGGGGAAGAACCAGTGCGGGAAGACCACGTAGACCCGGGCCGCGTAATCATCGCCGGCCTTGATCCGGGCATCGCCTTTTTCGATAATGCCGGCAACCTTCCAGCGCCAGACCAGAACCGGCCAGTCGTGCGGATTGAACTCACGTTCGTAGATCAAACCCGATGCGGTCGCCTGGCTGTCGGCCTGCAAGACATGCCCAGAGCCATCGGCGACGACTGCATAACGGGTTGTGCCATGGAAAATTTTGGGCGACCAGAAAGCCGCCAGCCCCTGCTCGAAATCGTCGATGAGCAGAACCTCGGCGGCCAGGGTCGGGCCACAGATGGCCCAGCACAAAAACAGCAGCAGTAACAGAGACAAGAGCCTCATCCGTACCCTCCACTGTCGATCTCGTCGCGCGGCTGTCGGCTCTCACCTTCATTGATTACCACAATCGCGCTACGCCCTTCGACCGGGCATTTGGTCTCGCAGATCCCGCAGCCGATACACAGCCGCTTGACCACCCGCGGTCGTTTCAATTGCAACGTGCGGCCGTCAACCAGCACCTCCTTGTCATCAAAAACGATCGCTTTATCGCCGGTCGGACAGTGTTCTTCGCAGACCAGACACTCTTCATTTCGTGCCAGGGGCAGACAGCGGTTTTTATCCAGCACCGCCAGTCCGATCACCGTGCGCCGTTTCTCCTCAACCTTCAGGGCCTTGATCGCTCCGGTCGGGCAGACCTGGCCACAAAGAGTACAGTTATATTCACAGTAACCAAGCCGGGCAACCAGCAACGGGGTCCACATACCGGCCGGACCGGCCTGCAGAAAGGTCGGATGCAGGGCACCACCGATACAGACCTTCATGCACTCGCCGCAGCGGATACAACGGCGGAGAAACGCTGCTTCTTCCACCGCCCCCGGCGGTCGGATCAGAGAACCATTGAGTCGCCCGGGGGCTGGTGCCAGATTCAGGGTCGGGGCAAGCAGGACCCCGCCGGCGACGGCAGTCATCAGGTGGCGTCGCGGCAGGTCGAGGGGAGCCGCCGGGTGCCGGGCCGGCCGAAAGCTGATCCGTTCCTGCGGACAAAAACCGCTGCAGTCAAGACAGAGCAGGCATTCGGCGCTGCGATAACGACCGCCAACAACACCACTACGGCAACTGCTGGCGCAGAGGCTGCAGTCGTCACAGACCTGGTGCGGTTTCCGGTCGAGCAGAGTATGTCGCGAGCAAAGACCAAGCAGCGCCCCCAGGGGGCAAAGGTTTTTGCACCAGAAACGACGCTCGACCTTCTCCAGCAGCAGGATTATCAGAAACACCACCAGGGTGGAGGTCGCCAGCAGAAAGACCGGCTGGTGAAACGCCATCAGGTGGTCACGGAAAAAGGGGTAAGCCGCGCTGAGCGGTTCAAGGCCGGCATTGTAGGTGAGATCAAAAAACTGGTTGAGGGCCAGGTTCCACAACGGATAGACGACCAGGGTCAGAGTCCGGAGAAAGATACTGAGCGGATCGAACAATCCGAACTGCTGGACACCAAAGAGAGCGGCCACCACCAGACCGGCCAACAGCAGGTACTTGGCCCGTCGCCAGGCCGGACGAACTCCGCCACGTCCGCGGCCGACAACACGACCGAGGCCATCGAGGGTTGTCCCTAAAGGACAGATCCAGCCACAGAAAAAGCGGCCGAGCAAAAAAGTCAGCAGCAACAGCAGTAACGCCGGCCAGAGCAAACCAATAGAGAAGGGCCCCGGCGCCAGGGCATCAGCCAGGGCGGCCAGGGGGTCGATACGAAACAGCAGGCTGACCGGGTACGGCAACAGATCGACACCACGGTATTCAGTCTGCAAAAACAGCCAGAGAAAACCGAGCAGACAAACGACCTGGCTGATCTGGCGCCAGCGACGCCCGCTGATCAGTATCGGACTTTTCACACCATGCGCACTTTCTTCAGGTCGGCAACGCCGAGGCCGCGCCGGGCGGCAGTGGCAAGAGTCGCAATATCTTTCGGCTGATAGCCGAACAAGGTGGCGGCATAGCTGTCGGCGGCAACGATATCAGATGACGCAATCAAGGTGTCGAGACGCCGCACATCCTCCAGCCGCCCCCCGGACGGGCCGTTGGCAACCAGAATCCGGGTGGCGTCAATCAGGGTCAGGTCGGAGTGGATGACGCTGTTGATGTCGACCAGCGCCTCGTCGATCTGCTGGTGCAGCACGCCACGACTGCCGCCGATCACCCCCATGATGTTCTTCATCCCCAGGGTCAGGGTTGAAATCGTGTGATGCTTGGCGATCGGCAGGTTGATCAACCGGTCGGCCTCCAGTGCCGGCGCATAAAACTCCCACTCCTGCAGGGCGACACCATTTTTCAGGGCGATCCGGGTCCAGGCGCGGCGATCGATGTGCTCCAGTTGCACCCGGTCATCGTCGAGTGTGTTCAGCGCCGCCTCGATGCCACTTTGCACGTAACAGCGGCGCGGATCGTTGCAGGTGCGATCAAAGATACGGACCCGCGCTGCGCCGGACTCAAGGCAGAGCCGGACAACCGTCGTCACCACTTCAGGATGAGTGTTGGCAGCGAGGTCAACCGTGCGGTCCCAGCCGATATTCGGCTT
>DDWE01000094.1 GCA_002345625.1 Desulfuromonadaceae bacterium UBA2294
CGTTAACTCCGAAACAAAGGGCAACCTGAGCGATCTTCAACCCCAACATAATCCAATAGGCCTTGATATGGCGAAAATTGTCGAGATAGAGGCGGCTGATCGCCAGCGTCTTCAGGGCGTCGACGCCACCCACCCCTTGCGCACCGGGAACTCGGGTGTTGTCAGGCTGGAAAGCAAGGGGGATGAAGGCCTGAAATCCGTTGGTGCGATCCTGCAGGCCGCGTAAACGGGCCATATGGTCGACCCGATCAGCCGCAGTCTCCAGATGACCGAACAGCATTGTCGCGTTGGTCTTCAACCCGGTCTGATGGACGGTTTCTATTACCTCCAGCCAGCGCTCGCCGGAGATCTTCTCCGGGCAGATCTGATCACGTACTGTCCGGGAAAAAATCTCCGCTCCACCACCGGGCATCGAGCCGAGGCCCGCATCGACTAGCTCTCGAATCACTGTGGCAACCGGCTGCCCTGTCATGCCTGCGAAGTAATCGATTTCGACGGCAGTGAACGCCTTAATGTGCAGTCCAGGATTGTCGGCACGTATCGCCGATAACATCTCCAGGTAAAAATCGAAAGGGAGATCGGGGTGCAATCCCCCAACCATGTGCACCTCGGTGGCTCCGGCCGCCTTGGCTTCACTGCATTTCTGCAGGATGTCGTTCAGCGCCAGGGTGTAGCAACCATCATCATCGACCCCTTTTGAAAAGGCGCAAAAGGTACAACGGTTGACACAGATGTTGGTGTAATTGATGTGACGATTGACATTGAAGTAGACCGCATCCCCATTGCGCTGCTGATTGATGCGGGCAGCCAGTGCCCCGATACGCAACAGGTCCGGGCTGGCAAAAAGAGCCATAGCCTCAGCGTCAGCAAGTCGACCACCATGAAGGAGTCTGGTCTCCAGTGTTATAAAATCGATCATCAGTGTTCCTTATCGCTACCAGCTTCCCAGCGTGGGAAAAGGGCGTGTTCGATACCGAGCAGGTCGAGGATTTTCCCGGCCATAAAAGCATCAAGATCATCGAGACTGGCTGGACGCTGGTAATACGCCGGCATGGCTGGAACGATATGTGCCCCGGCCCGAGCGAGGCGCAACAGGTTTTCAAGATGAATCGCGTGCAAAGGGGTCTCCCGGGGAATGACCAGCAACGGTTTTCCCTCCTTTAAGGCCACATCGGCAACCCGTTCAATCAGGCTCGCGCCAAGGCCGGCGGCAATACGTCCGATGCTGCCCATGGAACAGGGGACGACAATCACCGCGTCCGGGGCTGAGGACCCGCTGGCGACCGGGGCAAACAGATCGTCAACCGCATAGTGCTGCAAACACGTGCTGCAAAAATGAGCCTGAATTCGAGTCTGAACTTCATGGGCCGGCCCGTGCCAATCAATCCCGGTTTCGTAATGCAGAACATCGGCCCCGGCCCGACTGAGCAACAACACGACATTGCACTCCGCAGCGAGCAGCGCCTGCACGGTTCGCAGGGCGTAGCGTGCACCGGAGGCGCCGGTGACTGCAACAACAATCCGGCGAATTGCTTTAGCGGTTAACGACATAATGACTCCTAGAGTAGAGCATCGGCCAAGGTAAAGACAAAGATCGTGACACTGATGTAACCATTCATATTGAAAAAAGCCGCATCAAGACGACTAAGATCGTCGGCGCGGACCAGGCGATGTTCGTAGATCAACAACCCGCAGACCAGCAGCATCCCCAGCAGGTAGATAAGGCCCAGCCCCGGCATGGCAACAAGACTGAACAGTAGAACAACCATGGCCAGATGGAACAGCCGTGCAAGTTGAATAGATCGAGTCGCGCCAAGTCGCGAAGGGAGAGAGTAAAGGCCCGCTTCGCGATCAAACTCCATATCCTGCAGGGCATAAAAAATATCGAAACCGGCGACCCAGAATAGCACCCCCAGACCAAGGACCAGCGCTGGCCAGCCAATGTCGCCGCGCAAAGCGATCCAGGCTCCGATCGGAGCCGCTGCCAGGCAGACGCCGAGGATCAAATGAGCCATGGAGGTAAAGCGCTTGCAAAAGGAGTAAAGAACCAGGAAAAACAGAGCCAGGGGCGACAGCTTTAAACAAAGAGGATTGAGTTGCCATGCTGCCAGAAGAAGTAGAGCTGTCGCAGCAAAGACAAAAAACCAGGCCTCAACCTTTGTTACGACGCCGGCCGGGATGTGTCGGGATGCCGTGCGTGGATTTTGCGCATCAATACGTGCATCAATAATCCGGTTTAAACCCATGGCCGCACTGCGCGCACCGACCATGGCCAGGCAGATCCAGACAATTTGCAAAAGTGTTGGAAACTGGTCATTGGCCAGTCCGGCCAGCGTAGCTCCGGTCAGGGCGAACGGGAAGGCGAAGATCGTGTGCGAAAACTTGATCATTTCAAGCAGAGCGCGAATTTTCGCAAACAGAGGCATGTCATCTTCCAGACGGTTGAAGGCAAAGCGAGTGTACAACGGGTGATGACTCAGAACAACCCCGACAATGTACAGTCGATTCAACAAAAAAGCCCCCCGAAACTCGGGGGGCTTTTGAACGACAGTTACCGGGATCAGAACATGGCGGTTTTTGCCATTTCCATCACCTGCTGCGGGAGGACACCCAGATAAAGGACGCCGGCAATGGCAAGGATGATACAAATCATCGCGCCCATCGGCATGCTCACCCAGGCAAAATCCTCGGTCGGTTCACGGAAGTACATGCTGACCATGACCCGCAGATAATAGTAAAGGGAAAGGGCCGAATTCAGGACGCCAATGACAGCCAGCCAGATGTAACCAGCTTCGACTGCGCCGGCAAAAACATAGAACTTTCCGGCAAAACCGGCGGTCGGGGGCAGGCCCATTAGAGAGAAGAGGAAGACACACATGGCGACACCGAGAAACGGCCGTTTATAGCCGAACCCAGCGAAACCTTCCAGAGTCAGGTTCTCTTCGCCCTGCTTGCCAGCAAGAGCCAGAACGGCAAAGGCGCCGATGTTCATAAAGGCATAAGCCAACATGTAGTAAAGAACACCTGACATGCCGATGGCATTAGCGGCGACAATCCCGACCATCGCGTATCCGGCATGGGAAACCGACGAATAGGCCAGCATCCGCTTGATATTGGTCTGGGAAATTGCAAGCAGGTTGCCAACGGTCATGGTCAGAACAGCGAGAACCCAGAACAGTGCGGTCCACTCTGCCTGCATGGAGTCGAAACCGAGAAGCAGAAAACGCAGCAGAGCGGCAATCGCTGCGGCCTTCGGTCCGGCACTCATAAATGCAGTGATCGGCGTCGGCGCCCCTTCATAGACATCCGGTGTCCACATGTGAAACGGGACAATGGCGATCTTGAACAGGAAACCGGTCAGTAGCAGCAGCATACCGGCAATGGTCATCGGGCTGGTGACCAGCGCCTTGTGCGCCGCGAGGTACATACCAAGATTGGCAATGTTCGTCGTGCCAACGACCCCGTAAAGCAATGCCATACCGTAGAGCAGAAAGCCGGTCGAAAAAGCGCCCAGCAGGAAATACTTGAGGCCGGCCTCGTTCGAGCGCGCATCGCGTCGGAAGAAGCCGGCAAGAACGTAGAGGGAGATCGACAGAACTTCCAGACCAAGGAATATGGTCATCATATCGGTCCCCGAGGCCATCCACATGGCACCGGCTGTGGTGAAGAGAATCAGTGCGTAATACTCACCGACCGCATACCCCTCGCGCTTGAGATAATCATCCGACATCAGGATGGTCAGCGCAGCCGAAACCAGGAAGATGAAGTTAAAGAACAGCGCAAAGCCATCCTGGGCCACATGATTCGTGAACCCGAATTCGACACCGGTGGCGCCGAGAGCGCTCCAGGCCTGCGCCGAGGCAACCGCAGCGACAATCAGGCCGACGATACTGATCCAGGCGATGTGTGACGTGCGACCAGGCTTGGAAAAGACGCCGATCAGCAGCAGCAGCATGCCGAACCCGGTCAGAATCAGCGACGGCATGATGGCCGCGTAGTTGACAGTCGCTAAAGCGGCTTGCACCAGATTTTCCATGAACAAGTTCCTCCGGAAACAGTGTTGATGCGTAATGCGTTATTTGAATTCCACGTGGTGCGGCGCCTCAATCGGCTGGACCATCGCCACCTGTTGCTTCCCCTTGACCTGAATAATCAGGTTCTCAAGAGCCGGACTCATCTTCGAGAAAAAGGTGTTCGGATAAATACCAATCCAGAAGACGAAAACCAGCAGAGGTATCATCAGCACGATTTCGCGGGCATTCAAATCCTGCAGTTCAGCATTTTTCGGGTTGGTGATCTCACCGAACATAACGCGCTGGAACATCCACAGCATATAAACAGCGGCCAGGATGACTCCGGTGGTCGCAACGACTGCATACCAGCGCAAACCACTCTCAAAGGCACCGACCAGAGCGAGAAATTCGCCAACAAAACCGTTGGTACCGGGCAAGCCGATGGATGAGAAGGTGATGATCAGGAAAATAGTAGTAAAGATCGGCATCCGCTTGGCGAGTCCGCCGAATTCGGAAATCTCACGGGTATGCCGCCGCTCATAAATGAAGCCAACGATAAGAAACAGTGCTCCGGTCGAGATGCCGTGATTGATCATCTGGATCATGCCGCCAGTCAGGCCCTGCAAGTTAAGGGCAAAAACACCGAGCATGACAAAACCGAGGTGGGCAACAGACGAGTAGGCGACCAGTTTCTTGACGTCGGTCTGAACCATCGCCACCAGCGAACCATAGATGATGCCGATGACACACAAGGTAGCCAGATACGGCATGCAGGTCGCAAGTGCATCCGGAAACAGCGGCATGGCAAAACGAACAAAACCGTAGGTCCCCATTTTCAGAAGAATGGCGGCCAGAATTACTGAGCCAGCAGTCGGTGCTTCAGTATGAGCATCCGGCAACCAGGTGTGCAATGGAAACATCGGCACTTTGATCGCAAAGCTGAATGCGAAGGCCAAAAACAACCAGAGCTGAGCATGAGCCGGAACCTGAAGCTGGTAGAACTGGGCGATGCTGAAGCCGTCCATCTTCATGCCGGACTGCAACGCGTAGTAGTAGACGAACAGAATGGCCACCAGCATCAGGAGGGAACCGACGGCGGTGTAAATAAAGAACTTAACCGCTGCATAAATGCGGTTCTTGCCGCCCCAGATGCCGATCAGGAAGTACATCGGGATCAGCATCAGTTCCCAGAAGATGTAGAACAGAAACAGGTCGAGGGAGATGAATGCGCCGAGCATGCCGGTTTCAAGCAGCAGCAGCAAGGCCATGAACCCCTTGATGTTCTTTTCCACAGCCTGCCAAGTCGACAGGACCGCGATCGGCATGATGAACGTCGTCAGCATAACCAGCCAGAGGCTGATACCGTCGATGCCGACATTGTAATTCATCTCAAAGAAGTCGCCGACCGAAATCCAGCTGGCAAACTCTTTGTACTGCATGCCACCATCGGTCGTAAAGACCGGATTGAACGCCAGTGGCAAGCTGACAGCGAAGGTGACCAGGGTCACAATCAGGGTGAAGCTCTTCAGCAGCGAATCGTTCTCCCGCGGAATGAGCAGCAGAATCGCCATGCCCAGAATGGGCAGGAAGGTCATAATACTGAGAAGGTGTTCGCTCATTGCAAAACGCTCCTTGTTCCTCTTAATAATTACCCGGGCAGATTAGCGCAGGACGTAGAAGCCGACGATTACAACTACGCCGATGACCATACCCATGGCGTAATTCTGGACAAAACCAGTCTGGATGTAACGCAGCCCGGCCGAAAAGAGCTGCATCACCCGGCCCACACCGTTGACCACTCCGTCGACCACATTAACGTCAAAGCCCTTCCACAGGAACAGGCCGAAACGCTTGCAGGGATTGACAAAGAGGAAATCGTAGAGCTCATCGATGTACCATTTGTTGAACACGGCGCGGTGCAGCTTCGGAAAAGCCGCAACGAATCGAGCCGGCACATCGGTTTTCAGGTAGAAGTAACAGGCCAGTGCAATACCGATACCGGCGATCAGCACCGACATGCCCATCAGGCCGAACTCAGCCAGCAGTGAGTGCGCCATGTTGGCTTTGATGGCAATCTGGTAAGTCTCCTGCGCATGACCGAAGACCGGCTCCAGAAAACCCTCAAGGTAGTTCGGAATGTGGACAAAATGACCGAGGGCTGCCGGAACTCCGACATAGCCACCAACGACGGCAAGAAACGCCAGAACAACCAGCGGCAGGGTAATAACCCAGGGCGACTCGTGGATGTGATCTTTCGCCTTGGCATTCGTTTTCTGCGGTCCCCAGAAAGTCATAGAGACGCAACGGAACATGTAAAATGCCGTCATCCCTGCGGCGCCGGCGGCAACCACCCAGAGCATCCAGCCGCCACGGGTCGAGCCGGCAGCCCACCAGAGGATTTCATCCTTGGAAAAGAAGCCGGAGAACAACGGCACCCCGGAGATGGCGATGGTCGCAATCAGGAAGGTCCAGTAAGTAACCTTCATCTTTTTCGAGAGACCACCCATGTTGCGCATATCTTGCGGGTCGTCGTTCAGGTGAGCATGATGCAGGCCGTGATGCATGGCGTGGATAACCGAACCGGAACCAAGGAACAGACAAGCCTTAAAGAAAGCGTGGGTCATCAGGTGGAAGATACCCGCAGTAAAGGCGCCAACACCCATGGCGAGGAACATGTATCCAAGCTGAGAGACGGTTGAGTAAGCCAGTACACGCTTGATATCATTCTGGGCAAAACCGATGGATGCCGCAAAGATTGCCGTTGCCGCACCGACAATGGCAATCACCATCATGGTATCGGGTGCCATGGCGAACAGACCATTCATGCGGCCGATCATGTAGACACCGGCCGTAACCATGGTGGCGGCATGGATCAGGGCCGAAACGGGAGTCGGGCCCTCCATGGCGTCTGGCAACCAGGTATAAAGCGGAATCTGTGCCGACTTGCCGGTGGCCCCAAGGAAAAAGAGCAGGGTGATCACCGTCACGACGACACTACCGGGACCGAGCAGGTGTGCATTATGGCTGATCTCAACGAAATTGATCGTCCAAACACCCTTGCTACCGAGGGTCCAGTAGAGGGTCAGCAGTCCGAGGAGAAAACCGAAGTCACCGATGCGGTTGACGACGAACGCTTTTTTCGCCGCATCGCCAGCACTCTTCTTCTCAAAGTAATAACCGATGAGCAGATAGGAGCAGAGGCCGACACCTTCCCAGCCGATGAACATGACCAGTGCGTTGCCACCGAGCACAAGCATCAGCATGGCAAAGACGAACAGGTTCAGGTAGGAGAAGAAGCGGTAGAACCCCACCTCACCGTGCATATAGCCGATGGAGTAGAGGTGGATCAGCGAGCCGACACCGGTCACGACCAGCAGCATCAGGGCCGAGAGCGGATCGAGAAGCAGCTCCCAGTTGATCTGCAGTTGGCCAACGGTCATCCACGAGCCGTAGACGGCCTCGTAAACTTTTTCGGTACCAGCCGACAGCTGAAAGAAACAACTGAGCGAGACGATAAAGGAACAGACCACCGCCAGGGTGCCGATACCGCCAATCACCTTTTCGCTCTTGATGTACCGCTTGCCGAACAGGCCGTTGATGATCGATCCAACAAGCGGGAAGAACGGAATGAGCCAGAGTTTGTCGTACATCTATACTCTCCTAACCGGAATGAACCCCTGCGTCGGCAGCGGGATTACCATTTCAGCAGATTGAAATCGTCGACCGAGATCGACTCACGGTTGCGGAAGAAAGCGATCATCAGCGCAAGGCCGACAGCGGCCTCGGCCGCTGCCACAGCCATGATGAAAAGCACAAAGATCTGTCCGTCCATATTGCCGAGGTAATGCGACAATGAAATAAACGACAGGTTGACGGCGTTGAGCATCAGCTCAATGCACATGAAAATGACGATCGCATTCTTCCGTGTCAGAACCCCAAAGGTTCCGAGGGAGAAGAGTATCGCGCTCAATACCAGATAATGGTGAACCGTGATCATGGATCAGCCTCCTGTTCCTGTTTCCGGTCGGTTAAACGTTTTTCTTGGCCAGCACCACAGCGCCAACAATGGCAACCAGGAGCAGGATCGACGCGATTTCAAAGGGGAGCAGGAAATCGGTGAACAGCGACTGGGCGATCAACTGGGTATGGCCGACGGTGGCCACAACCTGATTGGTAATGCCACCGGTCAGACCGGTCGGCTCACTGCGATTCAGGACAAAATAGACCTGAATGAAGATGAGCACACCGAGCCCGGCCGCCCAACTCACACTGTGACTGGTTTTTTGGCCCTTCAGCGAATCCATGTTGAGCAGCATGATGACAAAGATGATCAGCATCAGGATTGCACCGGCATAGACCATAATCTGAATTGCGGCCATGAACGGTGCCTGCAGCATGACATAGAAATTAGCGAGGCAGACGAAGGTCATCATCAACGCAACCGCGTTGTTGATTGGACTCTTGCAGGTGACCACAAGATACCCGGAGACCACTGCAACCAGGGCAAGCAGGTAAAAGTAAAAGGTTTCCATCGATTCCGCGCTCCTGTATCCGAATTATCTGAGAAGACGTTGTTTCTCGTAGGTGAAATCATCGCGACTGTAGTTGGCCAGTTCATATTCACCGGTCATCTCAATCGCTTCCACCGGGCATGCCTCGACACAGTAGCCGCAGAAGATGCAGCGCAACAGGTCGATTTTGTAGACCACGGGATACTTCTCGCCTTTTTCATTCTCCCCTGACTCTACCGTGATGCACTTGGCCGGGCAGACGGTTGGGCAGAGGTAGCAGGCGACGCACTTTTCGCGGTCTTGGGCCGGTACCAGGCGGTGTAGGCCACGGAAGCGCTCGGCCGTCGGCAGGCGCTCGACGCGCGGGTACTGCACGGTGGTCGAGTTACCGGGCAGCATGTGCTTGAAGGTGATCCAGAGACCTTGAGCAAATTCTTTAATCATGGGTCGTAATCCTCTTGTCTCGTCAGGCGTTTACTGCAGCAGGACCACTACGAGTCCGGTCACAATGATGTTTGCCAGCGCCAGCGGCAGAAACACCTTCCAACCGAGGAACATCAGCTGGTCGTAGCGAACACGGGGCCAGGTGGCGCGAAGCCAGATAAAGAAAAACATGAAGGTGAATATCTTCAGCAGCAGCCAAACAGCCCCCGGAACAGCCTGGAAAATGGCAATGTTCATCGGAGCACCCCACCCTCCCAGAAAAAGGGTAGCGGCAATGGCGGCAATAATCACCATATTGGCGTACTCAGCCATAAAAAACATGGCGTATTTCATCGACGAATACTCGGTGCAGAAACCGGAAACCAGTTCGGTCTCGGCTTCGGGCAGGTCAAACGGAGTCCGGTTGATTTCAGCCATGCCGCAGATGACAAACAAGACAAAAGCAACAGGCTGAGAGAACACGTACCAGTTCGGCACCCAATCGGGCAGAAAACTCAAAAATCCGGCGACGCCGTTCAGAGGCTGCATCTGCAATGCGACGATGTCACGCAAGCTCAACGACTCGGAGAGCATAAAGACAGCAACCAGAGTCAGACCGGCAGCCAATTCGTAAGAGATAACCTGAGCCGAGGACCGAAGACCTCCGAGCAGCGAGTACTTGCTGTTGGAAGCCCAACCGGCAAGGACAATACCGTAAACACCGAGTCCAGCCATCGCCAGTACAAAGAGAATGCCTATATTCAGCTCGCTGATCTGCTGCGGAACGATGTAGCTGACCCCTTCCAGCCCGGAAGAAAACGGCAGAATGAATTTGGCCGGAATGGTTAAATCGGCGCCGAACGGGATGACTGCTGCCGTAATTAACGCCGGCACCAGAATCATGATCGGAGCGAGGATAAAAGGGATTTTGCTCGCTTCAGCAGGGATAATATCTTCCTTGAAAAAGAGCTTGATCCCGTCAGCAATCGGCTGCAACAGACCGTGCCAACCGGTCTCCATCGGTCCGAGGCGCGTCTGCATATGACCAATCACCTTGCGCTCACACCAAGTTGCGTAGGCGACGATGAGCATCAGCACGGTGAAAACCACCAGAATCTTCGCCACCATGACCACCAAAAAGGCAGCTGGGTCGCTTGAGAAGCTAAGCAGTACTGGATCCATGTCTATCCTCTTTTCTCTACAGAGTTTTCCTGATGCCCGTCGCAACGGGCGATCGCATCAGTCAAATCGACGTTTTTACCGCGTTAACGAACAACCTGTACCGCAACGGCCGCTTCACCCTTGTACAGAGTATTGATCTGCGCGGAGCTGAAGTGGTAGGGGGCGAACAGCACCCCTTTCGGCAAACGCTTGCCGATTTTTGCTTTCAACTTCAGCTCAACGCCGTTCGCTTTAAGGGCAACCTGATCTCCCTCTCTGAGCTTCAATGCCTTTGCATCCTCGGAGCCGAACTCAACATAGCCTTCACTGACCACAGCATTCGGACCCGTTGCCCTGGTCGAGACCGTACCACTATGATGCAAGGCACTTCCGGTCAGCAGAACATAGTCGCCCGCAACCGGCTCAGCGCCGGCAACTGCAATAAGATTCTTATGCTTAACCGTCAGGGACTCTCCACCCCAGACAACACCCTGCGGGCCGATCTGATCATAGGCGATCCCGGTGTAGCCAGCACTTTCGGCAACGGCAGCAAACAGCGCGGCCGGACCGGTGTAACTAACACTGCTACCAAGGCAGGCAATAACTTGAGCCAGAATAGCGCCATCGGTTTTCGCCTCACCGGGGCTGCTGATGCCGGCACGCACCTTTTGAATGCGGCGCTCGGCGTTGGTGAAGGTGCCGTCTTTCTCGGCAAACGATGCCGCCGGTAGCACAACATCGGCCAGGGCAGCGGTCGGGGTCATAAACAGATCATGGACAACAACGAAGTCAGCTCCGGCCAGAGCCTTAAGCGCTTTGTCGCGATCGGGGTAGGAGGAGACAATATCCTCACCGACGATATAGAGCGCCGACAGCTCACCTTTCCCTGCGGCAGTCAGCATCTGCTGGGCGCCCATTCCACCCGGACCGGGAAGAACACCGAGGTCAATTGCTCCCTGGCTGTTCGCTTTTTCACCACACAGGTACAGGCCACTGCCCTCTTTGCCGACATTCCCGGACAGAAGGGCAAGGTTTGCGGCGGCAATGGCGATCTCACGGCTCTGTGCCGTGTAGGGCAGGCCGTAGGCCAGAAGAATGGCGCTACGCTTGGCACCGGCAAGAGCGGCCGCCGCTGCGCGAATCAGCTCAGCTGAGACACCCGTTAATGCGGCAACCTTTTCCGGCGTGTAAGCGGCCAGAGCCTGAGTTAAGGCATCAAGCCCATTAACCCCATCGGTCACCGCTTTGCCACTGGCGATCAACTCCTGGCACAGCGCGTTGAGGACGTTAACTTCCAGTCCGGGCTTGTGCAACAGGGTCTTGGCACCGGGCAACTTATCAAACTTGCCGTTTTTGTCGCCAACGATAAACAGTTGGGCTTCGCGGCGCTTGACGGCTTGGTTCACAGTCATGCCGAAAACCGGGTGCGTTTCGTAAAAATCGGAACGTATCGAGAGAATGACATCAGCCTCTTCAACCTGCGGGAACGTACCGGTTGAAGCGGTCACACCCAAGGTCTGCTTGAGCCCCTCCGTCACCCCTTTGTAGCATTCACCGCCGGAATGATCGAGATTAGCAGTGCCGATGACGCTGGCGAGGTTTTTGACCAGGAACAGTTCTTCGTTGGTCAGACGGGCACCGGAGATGACGCCGACGCCTTTTCCATCCTGCGCCTTCTTTAAGCCGGCGGAAATAACCGCCAATGCTTCATCCCAGTCCGCCTCAACCAGCTGACCATCCCTCTTCACCAGAGGCTTGGTCAGGCGCTCGCCACTGTTGACATAGGAGGAACCAAAGCGGCCGCGAACACAGAGATTGCCGTCGTTGACCCCGATCTTGTCGTTAAAGCGGATAGTCTCGACCTTGTTATTCAGCACACCGAGAGTAACGGTGCAGCCGTTGCCACAATAACCGCAGACCGAATCGACTTCCTTGAGCTGCCAGGGGCGCGCCTTGAACTTGAACGGGCGCGGCAGCAGGGCTCCGACCGGGCACATTGAGACACACTGGCCGCAGAATTCGCAGTCAAGCCCACGGTCGAAGGCAGTGGCAATCTTGGTCTCAAAGCCGCGATTAATGAACGAATAGGAGCCATAGGCGACAATCTCATCGCAGACCCGCACACACTTGCCGCAGAGCACGCAGCGGTTCATGTTACGTTCAATCAGCGGGTTGACCTCGTCTTTTTCCAGATCGAATTTCTCGCCGGCAAAACGATTGGTCACCACTTCGTACTCATAGGTCAGATCCTGCAGGTCGCATTCACCACCCTTGTCACAAACCGGGCAATCGACCACATGGTTGACCAACAGAAACTCAAGTACGGTCTTGCGAACCTTGCGAATCTCGTCGGACATCGTCCGCACGATCATCCCCTCTGTGACCGGAGTCGTACAGGAGGGTATCAGGCGCCCCTTCATCTGCTCAACTTCGACCAGACAGACGCGGCAGGCGCCGTAAGGCAGGAGTTTTTTAGCATAGCAAAGCACCGGGATATCGATACCGGCCTCGCGGGCAGCTTCGTAGATGGTGGCAGATTTGCTGACCGTGATCTGCTTGCCGTCAATCGTCAGATTAACCATCGTGTCCTCTTATCTCGAAACGGATGATAATGGAGTCGCTATTCGATCGCCATGAACGGACAGGCATCGTAGCAGGAAGTGCAACGGGTGCACTTGTCGAGCTCGATCTTTGCCAATTGCCCTTTTTCCCAGGTAATCGCATCAACCGGACAGGCCTTGAAGCACAAACCGCATTTCTTACAGGCTGCGTCCATCACTTCAAACTTGAGCAGCGGTTTACAGGAGTGCGACGGGCAGGCCTTCTCCTTGATGTGCGCTTCATACTCATGACGGAAATATCGAATGGTCGACAATACCGGGTTTGGCGCCGTCTGGCCGAGACCGCAGAGCGAACTCTTCTTGATATCGTAGGCCATGTCCTGCAGCAGTTCGATATCGCCCTCCTGCCCTTTACCTTCGGTGATCCGCTCAAGTATCTCGAGCATGATCTTCAGGCCGATACGGCACGGGATACATTTGCCGCACGACTCGACACGGGTAAAGTTGAGGAAGAAGCGGGCGATGTCGACCATGCAGGTCGTTTCGTCCATAACCACCAGACCACCGGAACCCATCATGGCGCCGGCCTTGATCAGCGAGTCGTAGTCAACTTCGGCATCGAGGGCCTCTGCCGGCAAACAACCACCGGAAGGACCACCGGCCTGAACCGCCTTGAATTTGCGGTTTTTCAGGATGCCGCCGCAAACATCGTAGATAACCTCTTTCATCGTCGTACCGGCGGGAACCTCGACCAGTCCTGTGTGCTTGACCTTGCCGGTCAAGGCAAAGATTTTGGTCCCCTTGGTCCCTTCAGTCCCGATCGACGCATACCAGTCGGCACCGTTGTAAAAGATGTAAGAGATATTGGCAAAGGTTTCGACGTTGTTAATATTGGTCGGCTTGTTCCAAAGACCCCGCACAGCAGGGAACGGTGGGCGTGGGCGACTCATGCCGCGCTGCCCTTCGATAGACGCCATCAGTGCCGTCTCTTCACCGCAAACGAAGGCGCCTGCACCGGCCTTGATCCGCATATCAAATTTGAAACCGAGGCCCATGCAGTTGTCGCCGAGGATCCCTTTCTCGTAACAGGTATCGATGGCTTTCTGCAGACGTTTGATCGCCAGCGGGTACTCGGCACGGCAATAAACATAACCGAAGGTGCAGCCGATGGCGTAAGCGCCGATCATCATCCCTTCAATCAGGCCATAGGGGTCGCCTTCAAGGACCGAACGGTCCATAAACGCACCTGGATCCCCCTCGTCAGCGTTGCAGATCAGGTATTTCTGATCGCCGGGAGTTGCTTTGCAAAACGACCATTTGACGCCGGTCGGAAAGCCGCCCCCCCCTCGGCCACGCAGGCCGGAGCGCTTGACTTCCTCGATAACTTCTTCCGGCTTCATCGCCACCGCTTTTTTAATGCCGGTGAACCCTTTGTGGGCGATGAAATCGTCAATACTCTCGGCGTCAATAGTGCCGCAACGCGAGAAGATGATGCGCTGCTGCTTGGCAAGAAAGTCGGTGTAATATTTACCGGCGACTTTTTTCTCCACCGGCGCATTGGCGAGCATGTGCTCTTCGACGATCTGCGGGACCATCTCAGGGGTGACAAAATCGTAGGTCACCGCTTCCTGGCCCGGAAGGACGATGTCGACCAGGACGTCGTTGGCACAAAGGCCGCGACAACCGGTTTTCTTGACATCGCAACGCTTTCCAAGCTTGGCAGCGACTCCATGCTTGACGAATTCGGCTTCGAACGCATCAGCCACCTTGAGCGAGCCAGAGGCGATGCCACCGGTGCCGGTGCAGATCAGAACTTGAATGTTTTCAGCTGTTTCAGCCATAAAACCCTCGGTCGGTTGACGGTGATCAGTCCATCTTCTGGTATTTCGCGATAACCTCGTCCACCTTCTGCACAGTCAAAGAGCCAAAGGTGTCTTCGTTGACCATGATAACCGGCGCCATACCACAGGCACCGATGCAGGCGACATACTCGGCAGTGAACTTGAGATCTTCGGTGGTCTCTGCGTGACCAACACCGATACGCTCCTTGATCGTCTCCGCAATACGCCCGGCCCCTTTGACGTGACAGGCCGTTCCCATACAGACACGAACGATGTATTTTCCGCGCGGCTCAAGATGAAACTGGGCGTAAAAGGTCAGAACACCGTAAATCTGACTGGTATAGACATTGAGTCGCTCAGCAACCAGATGAACGCAGGGTTCAGGCACAAACCCGTAGTGTTCCTGAATTGCCTGCAACACCGGCATCAGTGCTCCATGCATGTCCAGATATTTATCAAGGATCGCATTGGCTCCCGCCAGATCGATCTCTTCTTCCTGAACTTCTGCCACTGCTTCGCTCATGGAATTCCCTCTCGCGTGGAAACGTTAGCGGTCAATCTCACCCAGGACGATATCCAGTGTCCCGATGGTGGCAATGACGTCGGCCAGCAGTGAGCCTTCGACCATCTGCGGCAATGCCTGCAGGTTGACAAAGGACGGTGGCCGAATCTTCATCCGGAACGGTTGCGGCGATCCATCTGAAACCAGATAGTAGCCGAGCTCGCCTTTCGGCGCTTCGATCCCCTGATAAACCTCACCGACTTCCGGCTTAAACCCTTCGGTGATGATTTTAAACTGGTGGATCAGACCTTCGATGGTATTGACAACATCCTGCTTCGGCGGCAGGCAGACCTTCGGGCAATCGGCAAGAATCGGACCGGGCTTAAGCTTGTCGAGGGCCTGCAGGATAATTTTGCACGACTCACGCATTTCATCGAGACGGGCTTTATAACGGCCGAAGGTGTCACAATCATCACGGACAATAACCTTGAAGTCGTAATCTTCGTAACCACTGTAAGGATTGTCGCGACGCAGATCCCAGTCGACACCTGAGCAACGCAGAGCGGGCCCGGTAAGTCCGATATCGATGGCGTCCTCAGCACTGATCTTGCCGACGCCGATGGTTCGCTTCTGCCATATTTTATTACCGGTCAGCAACCCTTCGTAGGTATCGACCAGTCCCGGCATCTTGCTGGCAAAAGCGCGGATGTCTTCCGTTATTCCGGCCGGCAGATCTGCTGAAAGACCACCGACGCGGAAATAGTTGGAGGTCATGCGCGCACCGGAGATCTTCTCGTAAATGTCGATGATCTCTTCACGCTCACGGAAGCAGTAAAGAAACACCGTCATCGCGCCGATGTCGAGAGCGTGAGTTGCCAGCCAGACCAGATGACTCTTTAGACGAGTCAACTCGGCGAGCATGACACGGATCGTGTTGGCGCGGGCCGGAATTTTGTCGGTAATTCCGAGCAGTTTCTCCACTGCCAGAACGTAACCGAGGTTGTTGCTCATCGGCGCCAGATAATCGAGACGGTCGGTCAGCGGAATCGTCTGATGGTAGGTGCGGTGCTCAGACAATTTCTCGACCCCGCGGTGCAAAAAGCCGATGTGCGGCGTCGCCTTGACCACAGTCTCGCCGTCCAGCTCCAGAATCAGCTGCAAAACGCCATGGGTCGAGGGGTGCTGCGGACCCATGTTTACGGTCATAGTTTCTTTATTCGCCATCATTTGCCTCTTTTATTGATCCCAAAGGATTGGAGTTCACTGGCCGTCCAGGTTATTGCAGACGCCCCTGATACGGTTCGCGGTCGGGCCCCTGAAGCGGGTAGTCTTTACGCAGGGGATGTCCGACCCAATCGGCCGGCATCAGGATGCGGCGCAGGTCGGGGTGGTTGTTGAAGGTAATCCCCATCAGGTCCCAACACTCACGCTCAGGCCAGTTGGCAGTGCTCCAGACACCACTGACCGTATCAACAGCGGCATCCTTCTCTTCTACCGGAACCTTAATGCGCAAGCGGTCCTTCAGGGCGATGTTGTAAAGGTTGTACACCACCATGAAGCGCGGCGACTGGCCGAGATAATCGACCCCACAAAGATCACAGAGAAAATTGTAACCAAGCTCTTCCTTGAGGAAGGTGCTCACGGCAACGATCTGCTCTTTCTTGACCGTAATGGTCGTCTCGCCCCGGAACTCGACCACGTCCAGAACGACATCGGAAAACTTCTGCTTCAGCTTGCCAACGGCGGCATGTTCACTCATGGCGTGCTACCTACCCTTCAAAACGCCCGGTCAGCACCAGGCTGTTAAACTTACGAAGAAATCCGCTCACCGAATCCGATTACGGAACCAAAGGAATTGCGCTCCGCCATGATCTTCTCCTGCAGCTTGTTAATGCCGTAGATCAGACCCTCTGGCCGCGGCGGACATCCCGGGATGTAAACGTCAACCGGCAAATACTGGTCAATCCCCTGCACCGTGCTATAGGTGTCAAAGATCCCGCCGGAGCAAGCGCAAGCTCCCATGGCGATGACGTATTTCGGCTCGGGCATCTGCTCATAAACCGTCTGGATGACCGGCAACATCTTCTGGGTCACGGTGCCGGCGATGATGATGACATCAGACTGACGCGGTGAAGCGCGGAACAGGATCCCAAACCGGTCAAGGTCGAAACGGGCAGCGCCGGCGGCCATCATCTCAATGGCGCAACAAGCGAGACCAAACGTCATCGGCCACAACGAGCGGGATCTGGACCAGTTGACCAACTTGTCCAGCGACGTCGTGAGCACATTATTTCCCAGCGTCTTCTCTACTCCCATTCCAGAGCTCCTTTTTTCCAGACATAGACGTAACCGACCAGCAGAATGAACACAAATACGCCCATCTCGACGAAGCCGAACACGCCAAGCTTCTTGAACATCACCGCCCAGGGATAAAGAAACGCCACCTCAATATCGAAAACGATAAAGAGCATGGCGATGATGTAGAACTTGATATCAAAACGCTCACGTGCCGTACCGATCAACGGCATACCGCACTCGTACGGGGCCAACTTGACGGCGGACGGCTTTTTCTGCCCGATCAGGCGGGAAAAAACCACCGACCCGGTGGCAAACATGACGGCCACGGTAAAAAGCGCAAGTATCGGCAGGGAATTGTCTAACATGTAGCGGCTCCTCCCAACGGAATTATGAGACTGGCTGAAAAATAAAATAATGGTTGGGTAATCAATAATTCAGCGTGGGAAGTTAGGATAATCTAAGCCCTCTGTCAAGGGAAAAATACAGTATACAGTATGCAGATTCAGATCAATTTTGATCCAATTACTCCCGCAATCGAGCCCCGCTGACCGGCTGCGGTTCCGCACATAAAAAAAGCCCCCGACTGTTGCCGGGGGCCTTTGGTCCCAATATGTCTGGATCAGCGAATTCCTAGGGTCTTGAGAATTTCCGGATTTTCCTCTTCTTCAGCAAGGATCGAATGACAGGTATCACAATCCTGCGAGATCGATTCACCATCCTCCGTTTCGTGCATTTCATCGTGACAACGGAAGCAACCCAGATCGTTGGTGTGCCCACGGTGATCTGTGTACGTTCCCCATTCGATGTTCATCTCCGGGAAAACATTTTCGACATAAGCCGCCTGAATTCCGGAAATTGCCTTCTCCAGCAGGGCCGGTTGTGCCGCAATGACGGCGGCATGATTCTGGCTATAGTAGCCTTTCAGCTCCGTCTCGATACCGGCACGGGCCTCAGCATGAGATGCATAAGTCTTCTGCACCGCCGCCATAGCCATTTTCTTTACAAAAGGAAGGGCTTGTGGAATCGTCCCGTCAAGAATCTTGTTGTTAATTGCCGTCTCTGCCGGCAGGTAGATATGCGTTGGCCGGTTGTGACAATCGATACAATCCATTTCGCGCTCTTCGACGACAGCCGCCCCCTTCAGGCTCTCCTCGGCTTCAGCCGTACGAAAGACCGTCTGCTTGCCGTCCTTGCCGCTAAGGACGATTTCCGGGATGTCAAAACGCTTGTCGTCGACCGACTTGTAGACAATCTTGTTTTCCGGTGCAATGTGCCAGTGAATGCCGTTCGGGCTGACGCTGCGGTCGCCAGCGCTGCCAACCTTCATCAGCAGTACAGTCTGGACATGGGTACTGGCTTCGTCTTCAAGGTAGTTGTCCTTGACCACCAGCTTTTCGCCGTGGAATTTCTCCGGACGATGACACTCTTCACAAGTGTCGCGCGCCGGACGCAGGCCATGGACCGGCACTTCAATCGGCCGCGGGTAAGTATCAAGTGCCACTGCGAACAGCTGGCGGGCACCGGAAATCTTCGATTTGACAAACCAGCCAGCACCGGAGCCGATATGGCATTCGACGCAGGCAACCCGACTGTGCGGCGAATTCTGGTAAGCAGTCTTTTCCGGGCTCATGACGGTGTGGCAAAACTCACCGCAGAAGCTGACTGACTCCATGTAATGGTAGGTACGATAGCCGAGAAGGCCGAAGATAAAGATGTTGACGCAGGTCAGAAAAACGGCAAAGAAGACCAATCGACGCATCTTTTTGAATTTTGCCGGATCGGTGAAGTAACCGCGCAGGTACTCCAGAGTAAAGAGACGCACCTCCTCCTTGCCCTTGAAGAAAAACAGGCCGAGGAAGACCAACACGAGGCCGCCGGCAAAACCGGGACCAAGGAGCATGTATATAAATGCGGCCACATAGGTGTTCTTAATGTGCCAGACGATGTCATAAACGATGGCACCGATGAGAAACGGGAAAATAACCGTGACCACCATCGCCCCGATCAGGGAGATCCGGCTGCGGCCGATGCCGCGGAAAAAGGCCGCAACGATATCTGTTAAACTTTTCATCTGCGTTTTCCTTTACCTGTGGGGTGTAAAATGAACAAATCCGCAATTGTGCCGGATTTGAATAAAATTCGTTAATATCAGCGGTTATCGGCATTTTAATACGACGCCAATCGGCGTACGACTATCATCAGCGCAGACAGTTTGTCAATATTTTAGTGACGGCAGGACAACAACAGAAACGCGAGAGCTCGACACTGAATCGTGCCGAGCCCTCGCTGATAGTGTGATTAGTGACCTTCTTCTTCGAGGAAAACCGGAGTCACTTTATTCAGGAAAAAGAAAATCACATAGGGACAAATCATGACAAACATCGCCCCGAACAGTCCCTCCTTGAAGGTCTCCATGTCATGCGGAATAATCGGTAAATGGTAATGCATGAAGCCATTGAAGGTCAGAGAAAAGGCCTGACCACCGATAACAACGTTCCAACGCATCATGAAAACCCCGAACAGAACCAGCAGCGAACAGAACGCTGCACGGCGCACCGTTACCCCTGGCAGCAGCAGCAGCAGGAAGGGGAGAAAGTTGCCTAACCCGTACTGAAATACGAAAATCTTGTAAAAATCCAGACCGTAGATAACTTCGCGCAGGATATCCCATGACTTCACCGCCGTATAGCCACGGAAGATAATATCGAGCAACTCAAGGGTGACGGCCAGAACCATAAAGGTCAAAAGGGCCTTGGCACTCATCCGCACCTCGGTGTCCTCAACCTGACGCAGCATCGCAATCGATGGAACCCCCGGCTCTCCCTGGTGCCGTTTTGCCCACATCGTCCGAAGTTTCATGGTCACAATATAAGTGATAATGCACAGGGCAATACCCGAAACAACTGCCGAGCAGATAAAGATAACCGGCATCAGCGGGGTCATCCACAGGGCATTGGCCTTGACTGAACCGAAGATAAACCCGGCATATCCATGCAAAAAACAGGCGACGGGGATACCAATAGCAGCCAGCAATGAGACCGCTTTGTGATCCTTGACCAGCGCCTCCTCGCCGATATCCATTGCGCCGAGGGTTAGAACCCGATTGAGCAGCAGTTGCAACTTTTCCAGTGTCGTCCGCTGTTTTTTGGCCATGAGGGTATTCACAACATTAACAAAATGCCTGCGGTAGACGAACCAGATCTCCGAGGCAACGATGCAGGCATAAGCAAGAAAGACAATGCCAAACGCAGAGATGGCTGAGGTAAAATGCGGCGTCATCAGCACATTAGTCCCGCGCAACGGCTGCTGCAAATGCAACATCAACGGCAGCATTGCCACCGGGAGAAGGGCAAAGGAAAAGACCAGCGCAAAGCGGGCTATATCCTTAAGTTGCTTGACGTTAAACACATGATAGAGCGACGACAGCACAAACGCCCCGGCGACCAGACCGGTCATAAATGGGTACATGACAATCTGGATTGACCAGTAGATATACTCGTTAGGAAGGACGAAGAACTCTTTTATGGTCCAGATTTCACCGTGCACCATGGCTATCGCACCTCCTTGTTCAGGCCGATGTAAAAGACCTGCGGCTTGGTTCCATATTCGTCCTTGAGCACACCAATCCGCTCAGACATGATCGCCTTGGTCACCGGATCGTTTGGGTCCCTGATATTGCCGATCTGCCGGGCGCCAAAGGGACATGCGGTGGCGCAGGCGGTCTTTAAACCTTTGCTGATACGGTGATAACAGAAGTTGCACTTCTCCGCCACTTTGTACACCGGATGGAAAAAGCGTACGCCGTATGGGCAACCCATGATGCAATAGCCGCAACCGATACACCAGGTACGATCAATCAGGACGACACCATCCGGCGCCTGATAGGTAGCGCCAACCGGGCAAACCTGAACGCAAGCCGGATTCTCACACTGATTACAGAGCTTCGGCACAAAAAACGCCTGCGCGATATCCTCTTCGGGAATCGACGCAAACTCCCCCTTGGGTACGCTCGTTTTATCGACCCGCCCGTGGGCGAAATCGACCTCAAGCGCCAGAGGATTTTGTCCCTTATAAATATCCGCTGCAATAAAACCGTCTCGCGCTGCTTTTGGTGAATCAATGTGGACTTCACCACTCTTGGTAATTACATAACGCTCAACCCAGGTTCGACTGACATTGGCATCGTAAGGGGTATCGTTCTCCACCTTGCAGGCTTTAACACAGAAACCGCACCCGACGCACTTGTAGGTATCGGCAAGAAAGACCCAACGCAGTTCGGGGTGCGCCGCAAACAGTTCGCGCGGGTCAATCATCTCCAGTGCCGACAAGGGAATCGAAGCCCCGGCGACGGCAATCATTGTGTTCTTCAGGAAATCGCGGCGTTTCATCGTCACATCTCCTCCAGGTTCGGCCGGTGCGGGTTATGGCAATCGACACAGGCATCACCGGGGTTGTGTTCCTGCGGATCGATGCCGGCAAGATCTTTGCGCTGGCTGCTCGGATAAGCAAGACGGGTATGGCAACGCAGACAAAGTTCGCGGCTTCGGTCCAGCGTTAACTTCTCCGGATTATCCGGATGATCACCGGCGAGGCCGTGGCAATTTTCACATTCGATCAGCGCATGAGGTGAACCAACACGCTCGGCCATTTTTTCTTCATGGCAATCATTGCAATAAGTCGAAGTGCGGAATTTGGTTTTAAAATCTTTCCACTCCTGCTCGTTGCCCAGACGATGATAGCCGTACATGTATCCCCGCTCGCCCACCGAAAAATCGTCGGGCACGATAAACAACCGCACGAGCAGGATAACGGCGACAAGGCCAAGGACGACGAAAAGCGGACGCCAGACATGGTTTTTCACGGACTCTCCCCTTTCATCAGCTTAAATAAAACAACGTTCATCTTTTACGCAATATCATTCGTCAAAAGTCAATGTGTGAATATTGACACTAAGTCGTTATAAATCAAGTGAAAAACCATTTGCACACCTTAATGCTCAACTTCTAATGTTTTATTGGCGCGATTGCCGACAAAATTTCTTTGAATATTTATAAAATGGCGTTATATATTTAGACACCTTGGGAGCCGACTTATAATCTGTTCAGTGCCTGAGTATAGCAGCTGGAGGGAAAAATGCCGAAGGAGCCCGACACTAAACTGGAACGACGCGTCGCTGCGCTTGAAGTTACCGTCGAAAGCTTGCGGCGTCGCCTGGACAGCCTAGGCCAGACAACCGACGCCGCCCCTGACATCTCTGCCCATCCCGGCCCGGCGATTGCAATCTCTGCTGACGAGGATGTCTCCGAAGAACTGCTCAGCTGGGTCGGTCGGTCGTCGCTACTCCCTCGCATTTCCACTCTCTGCTTCCTGCTGGTCGTTGCACTCGCATTACGCACTGTCACAGACCATGAGATCGTCGCCAGGACCACGGGTTCGATTCTCGGCATGGTCTACGCCAGTGCACTGATCGGCACCGGCTGGCTCCAATACCGGCGCAACAGTGCTCTGGCCCCGGTATTTACCGTCTGTGGCGGCATTTTAATGGCCGTTATCGTCGTTGAAATCCATGCGCACTACCAAGCCCTTCCATCAATTCCGGCCTATTTGATTTTGCTGACCACCGGCGTCGCAATGGCCCTGATCAGCTATCTCTATCGCGCCACATTGCCCATCATCCTCGGCACTCTAGGCATGGGCCTGGCCGGAGTGGCCATCGACTATCCCAACCCGGTTTATCCGTTACTCGCGGCACTGCTGCTTGCAGCAAACGGACTCGGCTTTGGCGCGACCCTGATCAATCGCTGCTCGTGGCTCCGCTGGATTCTGATTTTATTAACAATCACCATGATGACCGCCTGGGCACTTAAACTCGGCGTTAAAATACCCAAGGGTGATACATCTGGACTCTATCCGGATTGGTACCTGCCAAGTGTAGCAGCTATTTTCCTGTTTTTTACTGTGGCTGCCACAGCCGCCATATTTCAACGCGGCGCCCTGCGTACGGCCCGATTCGATCTTTGTCTGCCTCTGCTCAACGTCCTCTGGGCGTTTCCCGGCGCCGCCTACGTCGTCGAGGCAAGTGGTTACGGGCTGGTTGGCATCAGCCTGATTGGCCTGTTAATCGGCTGCGGTTATTTTTTCCTGATGTTTCGCATCGGAACGCTCGGTACCGCCCAGAAAGGAGCGGGCTCCTTCGCCCTGGCCGGGGTCGTTCTTTGTGCCCTGTCGCTCTACACTCTTCTTGGCAACGCCCTGTTGCCTCTCCCAGTTATCGCGGCAACGGCACTGTTCCTTTGCCACCAATCCGACCGCTGGCATCACGGTTCCGTCCGACTGATCGCAACCCTTGTTCAGGTCGGAGTTTCCATCCTCTTCTCCTACACAGTCCTGACCGCGCAACCTCCCTTCAGTCTGCTGCAATCAGGCTTGGTCGCTGCCTTTCTTGCCGCAATCAACTATGCGCATTATCGCGCCAGCCTATCGTTTACCCCGACCAGCACCACCTGGTTTTATGGCAGCTTTGATCAGGAGAACCGCACCGTGATCATCCTGCTGCTCTCGACGCTTGCCTGCAGCTTCTTTACCTTACGTGCAATCACTCACACGTTACTCTCTTCCATTATTGGCCCGGACCCTCATGTTTTGGTCTGTGCGGATTCGGCAATTATCAACACCGCTGCGACAGCGTTAATGCTGTTTGCCTATTTTCGCGAATACAAGGATATTCGGAATATCGCCGTCCTCGTTACCCTCATCGGTGCAATCAAGGTTTTCCTTTTCGACCTGTTCTCTATAGCCGGGTTTCCCCTGGTCATCAGTGTACTTATCTTTGGTATCTCCATCTTTTTTCAGTCGGTTGCCTTCTCCAATCGCACCGTCATCCCCGTCCTGGGTCAAAAGCGTAGCGATGATCAGGCAGGCAAACTAGGCTGAGAAAGGATGGTCGACTGGATAAAGGTATCAGGATTAAATCAGAATGGACTATCGGGGAGGGCGGTTCCGCAGGATGCGCATCAGTAAAACGCCAAGGATCGACAAAACAAGCCCCACACACAGCAAGAGGTAGCCGATACCACGAGCGCCTCCAAGACCGATCAAATCTTGATCCGGCATCAGAAAGATCAGCACCAGGCCGACAAACGCGCCGACACCACCGACGATGTAGACTGCCATGGCGGCCATACCGAGCATTAATCCTTTATCTTTCATGATTACTCTCCTGAAAAAAATAGGGGGTTGCCAGTCGGCAACCCCCTGTATCACATCAGACTAGTGGCTCAGTGACCACCACCAGAGAGGAATGCAAGTAACATCAGAGCAAGAAGTCCAAGCCCGGTAAACAGGGCCAGGAAACCGAATCCTTTGATAAAGAAGTCATAGAGGATGCCACTCGGTTTCGGCTTGGCAAAGGTCTCGGTAATCCCGGCCTCTTCGTAACGCTTCCATTGATCCCCACGCTCCTCAATAAACTCTTCTTTGCACATTTCACCATTAAAAATAACAAAGTCCATCGGGAACTTTTCCGGGCGACCATGCGTATTGAAGAAATGGACCGTAAAGATGAAACCGGTCGCCAGCAACGCCTCGTCCGAATGGACGATTGTTGCGACGTTGAATGCCCAGCCGGGCAGAAACGCACCGAAAATTTCCGGGAACCAGAGCATCAAACCCGATCCGCCGATGGCGAACATACCCCAGAAGACAGCGAGGAAGTCAAACTTCTCCCAGTAGGTCCAACGCTCGAAGGTCGGTTTCGGGCCGCGGAAGAAAAACCAACGAACCATGGCGGTGACGTCCTTGACATCACGCAGGTTTGGACAGAGCGAATCAGGCCCAAACAGGCGTTGCAGCCAGTTGCCCTGAATCCCCTTGCGGAAAAACAGGAAGTTGATACTCATCAGGATTGCCGAACCAAAGTAGACAAAAGTGATCACGGCGCAGATCCGGTGGACCAGACCGGCCATTGGTGCACCGCCTAAATGTTCCATCATAAACCGTGCCCAGGCCTGATCGCTGAACTTCAGCGGCAAACCGGTCAGGGAAAGGCCGAGGAAACTGATGATGACCAGCAAATGCAAGAAGATATGACGTTTGGAGAAACGGCGATAAACCTTGTGCGGATCACTGATTTCGTGATGGACATGACCATCGCGCAGGGCCCGTTGTTTCTCACGATTCTCGACAAAGCCGCGGAACATCCACAACAGGGTATGAATCCAGAACACCGCAAAGGTGCCGACCAGAAGTCCGGTCATACCGATGAAGGTGTAAAAGAGAATCGGGAAGTTCTCACGGTCGGTCATCTGACCGTGGGCATAATAGCGGGTAAATAACGGCGTCGATTTTTCGTGACACTGGGCACAGGTTTGCACCAGGTTCTTCTCGTTGACACTCGATTTTTCGTTCGATGCCGGCAGGACCGAGTGTGCCGTATGGCAGTCGGCGCAACCGGCTACCAGTTCAGGGAAACCGAGTCGATAGTTCTTGCCGTGGTAGCTCGACATGTAGGTTTCTACCGCTACGTTGAGCACACCATTGCGTTCCATCATCTCTTCATCGGCATGACACTTCAGGCAGACCTTGGTGTGGAACTCGCGGTTCACATGCTCACTGTGATCACCCATCGCCTTAATCTCATGCAGATTGTGGCAATCATTACAGGCAGCCGAATCCTGATTACCTGCGGACACCGCCTTGCCATGGGCTGAATCGCGATAGACTTCTTCCTGATCATGACACTGAACGCACTTGGCAACGACGGTGTTCTTGTCACCTTTCCAGTAGGTGTGGGTGTGGGCATCAGTGTGGCAGTCGGCGCACTTGACTTCGTTGAGCATGTGCACGCTGGCATAGTGTTCGGCGGTCTCTTTTTTGTGACAGCGTGAACAGTTAACCGGGCCTGGCATCAGATCGCCATTTTTATGGGCATTCAGATTGGCCAGTTCGGTGTGACAACTGGTGCAGGCATTTTTACCATGTACCGAGGCGGCATAGGCCTTGGCACTGACGACATCCTCATGGCATTCGAGGCAGTCCGCCGGGTCGATTGCCATGCCTTGCTCTGCAAAAGCGCAGGGCGACACCAGCAGGGCAAGCATAAAAAAGGGAATCAAGCGTGAAATTAGCGTGGCCATCCGGTAAATCCTCCTTCATGGGTCGTGTGACATAATGCGATATATGAGAAACAAAATGAATAAGAAAACATAAGCGGATGCAAATTACAAGCCACCAATTTTTAATGAGAAGGCCAATCGTCACACACAGCGTACTGTATGAAAACTTTATACATGCTATCGTTCAATCCCGACTTCACGCCCACTGCAAAAATTGAAAACTCCGCTTAAAACCGGAGAAGGCCGAGCCATTTCGCGCCCTGTGCAACGGCAGGCACATACGGATGCCGGTGCTGCTTCCGGACAAACCGGCCAACTAAAAAAGGGGCGCACCTTGCGGTGCGCCCCTTTTGCAGACGACATAGCGAACCTGAACGGTTCGGATTACTTCGCCAACAGCTTGATCACTTCTTCAGTGAACGGGTTAGCGAACAGGATGATCATCGCCACGACGAAGACGTAGATTGCGAGGGACTCGATCATGGCCAGACCGATCATCATCGTGGTCAGGATCTTGCCGCTGGCACCCGGGTTACGGGCAACGCCTTCACAGGCGCTCTTGATAGCCAGACCCTGGCCAAGGCCTGTACCGAACGAACCGATAGCCATGCCGAAACCGGCTGCAATCATGCACCATGCAAAAAATTCCATTTTATTCTCCTTCTTTCTGGTTGTTGTTCCTATACGATATAGGACTTGGGAAACATCGCCTACAGGCGAAACTTAATGCGCTTCTTCAAGAGCACCGGCAATATAGATCATGGCCAGCAGGGTAAAAACAAAGGTCTGGATAAAAGCGACCAGCACCCCCATCAGCATCATCGGGACCGGCAGCAAAAACGGCACCAGGGCGAGGAAGATCATCAACACGATCTCATGCCCGTACATGTTGCCGAACAGACGCAAGGAGAGCGACAGCGGCCGCGCCAGATGACCGATGATCTCAATGACGAAGATCAGGGGCGCCAGGACCAGAATCGGCCCCATAAAGTGCTTGAGGTAACTGATCCCGTGCTCCTTGAGGCCGATGATGTGAGTCATGGCAAAAACGGTCAGCGCCAGGGCGGCGTTGGTATTCAGGTTTGCCGTCGGCGGGTAGAGTCCGGGGACCAGACCAATCAAGTTGGCGCAGAGGATAAACAGGGCGAAGCTGGCCAGCAAAGGGAAATAAGCACGCCCCTTGGGGCCCATGGTCTCAACGATCAGATTCTCAATACCGGTGATCATCGCCTCCATCAGATTCTGCCAACCTGCCGGCACCCGTTTGACGCCACGCCCGGCAACAAACGCCAGGGCGATAAGAATCGCCATCACCAACCATGTGTAGACGACTGCACGCAGACTGTTCGGATCATGAATCAGCGCATCGAGATGGAGTTTGTTCGCCAGCCACTCAAATACTAGAAATGGATGAGTCATTGCCTTCGTCCTGCCTTCTTTTTGTCAAAATGCTCTTTTGATCGTGGTCCAGAAGATGTTCAGCACCACAACGGAAAGTCCAACTGCCAGCGCCAGAGGCGTCACGTGCGCCTGGGCGATCAGCAGGTAAATCGCACTACCGAGAAATGCCAGCCGGAACAGGTATCCGAGCTGATAACGCTTTCCAGCTCCTGCGTCAGTCGCAGCCAGCATGCTACGCAAAGCCCGCTCGCGCCAATGGTGGGCGACGATAACCACCAGACCCCCAGCAACAACCCCCAGGCTGATCCGTCCGTCAAAAAACACCAGACTTCCCAAAGTCAGCAGGCCAAGGATCTGCCAGTTGCGCCGCGCCAATTCACGCAACAGCTGATCATCCCGGTCCGTCACTGTCTTTCCGACCTTCCTTCTCCTGACGCCGCAATTCACGATTGGTCAGGATGAAGATGTTGCGAAAACCGGAAGCGATGCCGAAGCCAAGGAAGACCAGAGTCAACCAGGGAGACGTACCCAGCCACCGGTCTAGGTAGAACCCCATGGCCAGCCCAATCAGGCAAGAGGCGACCATGCAGATCCCGACGCTGGACAAAAACCCCAGCGATTTGATGAGTTGGCGCCTGTCTTCGGCCATTGGGTCCTAGATACAGCATACGAACTGAAGCGGCAAAACCGGTCCTATCTAGCACAGGGGGGACAGTGGTGTCAACCGGTTTTTCCGGCATTGCAGGGTCAAAAGAACTCAGTCACCGTCAGCAGATGCCCCAGCATCTTCGGCCTCCGGCTTCTTGCCGAACAGGCGCGCAACCACAATGCCTATTTCATACAGCACGACAAACGGCAGAGCGAGAGCAGTCTGCGAGAAGACATCGGGTGGGGTCAGCACCGCACCAGTGACAAACGCAGCCAGAACAGCAAACTTTCGATTTCGCGCCAGCCACTTGTGATCAACGATCCCCATACGGGCGAGAAAGAAAATCACTACCGGCAGTTCGAAAACCAGCCCAAAGGCCAGCAACAGCTTACTGGACAGGGAGAGATAGCTGCCCATAGAGAGCATCGCCACCGCCTCGCCTGTCGAAATCCCGTAATTGACCAGAAAGGTGAAGATCATCGGGAAGACGAAGAAGAAGCCGAAGTAAGCACCGAGTGCAAAACAGAGTGTACTGGCAAAGACGAACGGGATGGCATAACGTTTTTCGTGACTGTAGAGCCCCGGGGCGACAAACGCCCACAGTTGCCAGAGAATAACCGGCAGTGCAATCAACAAGCCGGCCAGTGCCGCCACTTTCAGATAAGCAAAAAAAGGCTCGGTGGCGGTAATAAAGACCAGAGAGTTCCCCTCCGGCAAGGCCTTGCGCACCGGCTCGGAGATAAGGGAAAACAGCATCTCTGCGACGCTGTAGCAGGCCAGAAAAGCAACCAGCCAGGAGGCGGAAGCAATGATCAGGCGCCGGCGCAACTCCTCCAGATGCTTGGTAATCGGCAGAGCATCATCCGTCATGGCGTTCTCCCGCTTCCGGCTTTGGCACAGCGATGGTTTCAGTCGCCTGATCTGTCTTCGCCTCCGTTCCCTCGTCAACCGGGTCAGTGTACGGGTTGTTGACCACTGGAGGGACCTGCCCCTCACGCTGCAGGCGCTCCTGCCGCTCAGCAGTGCGCACCTCTTCGGTAAAGGTCGTCTTCAGCTCGTCTGTGGCGCGTTTAAACTCGGAGAAGCCGCGACCGAGGGCGCGAGCGATATCCGGCAGCCGTTTCGGTCCGATAACGATCAGGGCAAGACCGAGAATCAGCAGAAGTTCAGGGAATCCGATACCGAACATGGTGGCTCCTTGCGGGTGCGCAACACTAAAGAAGAGACTGCGCCTTAAACGGCGGCAGGCGTGCGCCAGAATAGTCCTTGCACCAGCAGGCTGTCAAGCGCAAACAGGTGGATAAAGGTTTGACATATCAGGGGTTTTAATCTAGGATTCGCACTTTGCAACCCTCATATTACCGGGTAGGGACCATGGACCAGATAGAACTGAAACGACACATCCGTCGCCTGCTGACCGAGCGCAACGCTATTTTGCTGGCCCATAACTACCAGCGCGACGAGGTCCAGGAGATTGCCGACATCACCGGCGACTCCCTTGCCCTCGCCCAGGCCGCCGCCGCCACCGACCAGCCGGTTATCGTCTTTTGCGGGGTCCATTTCATGGCGGAAAGTGCCGCCATCCTCGCCCCGGACAAGATCGTGCTGTTGCCGCGCCCCGATGCCGGCTGCCCGATGGCCGACATG
>DDWE01000049.1 GCA_002345625.1 Desulfuromonadaceae bacterium UBA2294
GTCCATATTGAACTGGGCAAGGACTGCCCCGCTGATGCCAAGTTGCCAGGAGTCGGTTTCACCCCATCCGGGTATGCGCACCAGACCGAAGCTATCACCAAACCCGACCGAGCCAACGTTAAAGTTGCTAACGGGGAGATTCAATCGAAGCCAGGTGACATAGGTGCGAGGTTCCTTGGAGCTTGATAACGAATTCACGAAGAGAGGATCAACCGGGAAGAGAGTCGCCGTCCGGTTGACGATCGGCTCAGGCTGCTCCGGTTCCGCGTCGGTGAATCCAGTGACAAAGGGCAGGAACAGGACCAGAATCAGAAATAGAATAAACTTTTGCATCGAGATGCCTCATCAGGAGTGTCACGGTGCACACACAAAATAAAAAAATCATTTGCTGCTCCGTAAAAGAACAAAGTGGAAGCTCAACCTATAATTTCTTTTTCATCAAAGTTGACCTGCGACACGATCCTCGCGTTGAAAAAAATCTTTTCTGCTTCATAAATCAACACTTATGGAATCCTGGAGCAGCTCATCATGGGCAGGCACAATTATCAGCAATTGCAACTCGCGTACCAGAAACAACACACTGCACAAACCTGACAAAATGCTGATTTTACAGGGGAATACACGACAATAAAGACGGGTTCGCTGCCGAACGACAAAAACAAACCGTCGTATATAATTGTACTGTCATATATGACGAATAATTGTGTGGCAGACATGATGCGGGTGAGCGGATGGCGATGCCTCGTTGATCCGCGGGCGGGCGCGCAAGATTGGATCTGACTGAGGCTTAAGGAATCATGGCCCCGCCGCCCGCTCTTTGAGCCAACCGGTTTGCAGAAGCAACTGACAAAAATGATCATCCCCACCAGCCTTGATGGTCCGAACGCCTCTCACCTCACCTGCCGTCACGATCAAAAAAAACTTCATTGCACGAATCAATAAGATCATCATATCCACCACGCCTGACAGATCCGTCATATATCACGGATTATATGACAATCCCATCTTTCACAAAATTTCAAACAATCACAGATTAAACAACAATATCGGCTACTTTCGATGATATGACATCGGCCACAAGGCTTGGCACGGTCGGTGTAATACTTGTTAATCGTGTCGTGACGCTCGCAGCAGTGATAAATGAGAAAGGATTATCCAGAGCCAGACACACGAACCTTCTGGTCTCTCGCGTCGACACAGGACAGACAATAGCTGCAGCCTGCCATCCCCCTCGATCCAGCACAGCTATTTTGCCCCTGAGCGCAAAGATCATAAACCTCGAACCTAAGTGGGATTGCGACCAATCGGGTCGACCACTCCACTGAGAATGTACGATGGCCCCAAAGGAGGGGCCCAAAATGAAACGATTTATGAGAAGCACCAACCAATGGCTCCTGGCCCTGTTCCTCGTCGCTTTTGTGGCCGGATGCGGCAGCGATAGCAACACCCCGACACCAAAACCCGCAACCGCAACCGATTTAAAAGCGATCACCACCTATTCGCTGGACGGAGCAACCGGCCTTATTGACGAAACGGGCAAGACCATTACGGTCACCATGCCGTTTGGTACCGTCATGACCGCCCTGGTTGCGACCTACACCACCACGGGTGAGTTCGTTGATGTTGGTCCGACGGCACAGACAAGTGCCAGCACCCCCAATAACTTTAACGCCGCCGTCGCCTACACCGTGACCGCGGTCGACAAGACAACGGCAACCTACACTGCGACCGCAACGGCTGCCGGAGCCACAGACAAGGCCATAAACACGTTTACCATTAATGGTGCACCTGGAGTCATCGACGAGCTGGCCGGCACCATCCTGGTCACCGTGCCCACAGGAACGAATATCACCAATCAGGCCGCAACATTCACCACAACCGGGTCGATTGTTGAAGTCGGGATTGTGGAGCAGGTCAGTAGCCAGACGACAAATAATTTTTCCACTCCGGTAACCTACACGGTCTACGACAGCAACAATATCTCTGTCGACTATATCGTGACTGTGGCCCTGCCCGTCGTGCCGCTGGCAGTCAATCTTCGCAGCGCCGGTAATTACGTCATTCTGGCGAAATCGGCAGTTTCTGCCGCAGGGATCACCGCTGTAACCGGTGATATCGGTCTGAGTCCCGCCGCCGAAACCTTTGTGACCGGATTTACTTTGACCGCGGACGCGTCCAATACCTTTGCCACCTCGCCCATCGTCACCGGACGGATCTACGCCGCGGACAATGCGGACCCGACTCCGGCAGTCATGACAACAGCCATCGCTGAACTGCAAACCGCCTATACTGACGCCGCCGGCAGAAGCCTGCCCAGCTATATTGACCTGGGCGGTGGCAATATCAGTGGTATGACTCTTGTCGCTGGTCTCTACAAATGGGGCACCGGAGTCCTCATCACCAACGCTGGTGTGACCCTCTCCGGTGGAGCCGACGACGTCTGGATTTTCCAGATTGCATCCAACCTTACGGTGGACAACGATGCCATCGTCACCCTCATCGGCGCCCAGGCCAAGAACATCTTCTGGCAGGTTGCAGGCGAGGCGACTCTTGGAACCGCAGTTAACTTCAAGGGGAACATCTTAAGTCAAACCCTGATCTCGGCCAACACCGGCGCAGTCATAAACGGTCGCGCTCTGGCGCAGACCGCCGTCAACTTGATTGGCACGGAGATTACTGAACCTGCACCGTAAGACAAGGGCATCTCATTTGCCCCATTGGCAAATAGATCCTCCCGGAGCTCAGGCTCCGGGAGGGACTCCCATGTGTCTGCACCAGATGGGCCTCTAGCAAAAGCATGAATAGCAAATGAAATTGCGCAGCACTAATCAGGAAGGATGTCAGATGAAAAAACTATTTTTAATCAAACTGGTCGTTCTGCTCCTGACAACAGCGATGCTGTCGGGTTGTGTCTGGGGGCCGGGATGGTTTTGGCATCATCCTAAGGCTGGCCATGACAATGGTCATCACGGCCATGACAAGCATGATCGTGATTAAGTTCAAGGTCATCAGGATAAAGAGTGTCAAGCAACAGCACAGGACAACCTGATCAGCTGTGATTGAACCTGATCAACCAGTCCCCTCCCCTGTGGCTTTTTGAATAAAGTCAAACACGACTTGGGGTAGCAAAACCTATAGGAGTCCTCAACATGTATGTGCAACTACAACCGATCTTGGCGATCTTGGCGGGTATCATGATTCTGGCGATTCCCAAAGCATTGAATTATATTGTCGCCGGATACCTTATTTTGTTTGGAATCTCCAGTCTGATCCGCTGAGTCTCATCTCTATAAAATTCAAAATCCGCGACCGAAAATCGGTCGCGGATTTTTTGTTCTTCCGTGTCAAGCTGAGCGGATTGGGGCCTACCCCGAACCTGACTATTGCCTGCCCTCTCCCCGCGTCAGCTCGGCAACTCGCCATTTTTGCGCTGAAACCCTTTCAGGCTGTTGTAGCCCCGCTCGCCAAAGGGTTGCAATTTCTCCAGCCACTGCAACTCAAGGTCAGCCAGCAGGCGATCAACATTCTCCCCCGGTTGCGGCGGGCCGAGGACTTCCAGCACCGAAAACTCGAAGCTGCCGGCACCGAATGCGGTCAGATCTTTCTGCAGCTCGCGGTTAAAGACGATTTTGCCCATCTTAAGTTGAAACAGACGGCTGTTACGCGTCCCTTCCAGATTTTTGCTGCACTCAAGAAAAATTCGATTATTCACCGTGTTGCGGATCTGATAAACGCCCATATCGGCAGCGCTCTGTTTATAGAGGCGTTTGATCTGTGCGCGGTTGTCACCCTTGTTCACTGTCTTGACTCCTTTTGGATCTGTCGTTGGCATGATCGTCTGAACCGATTGTTCCTCAGTCGCAGCTTCACGCCAATAGGTTGCCCCCTCGCGCTGCAGCAACCCTTCATCGACCAGCAGCCGACGGATGGTGCAGTAGTCACCGAACAACGGAGTGATGAGACGGGTCACCTCCTGTTCGCTATAGCGACACAGCGGCTCGAAACGCTCGGCAAAGTGCGCCAGCACAATCAGCCTTTTTTTGTGTTGGGTCGGCAGTTTCAGCAGTGTGCCATCCGGAAAAAAGGTATCGAGCACCTTGCGCCGGTAGGCATCGAGACGAACATTCTGCAACTGCTGATCGGACGGTTGCGCCGCGGTGATTTGTCGCAGGGTGATATCAAGCAGGGCCTCATTCGCCTTGATGACCACATAGTATTGCTCACGTCGACAACTGATCAGCCCGGCCTGCTCCAGCTTGCGCAGATGAAATGAGACGGTGGATGGCGCCAGGGCGTGGCGCTTGGCGAGATCTTCCGCGTATTGAGATTGATCCAGCAGGGAGTTCATGATGGCGAGACGTGACTTGTCTGCCAGTGCCTTCAAGATGGCGATGCTCTGTTCGATTTCCATGCGATGGCTCCTGATTCGATATACGTCGAATCAAAATAGCAAAGCCAACGGCTTCAGGTCAATCTGTTTTTATGGATATCGAAATACAATTAGATAATATGACCTCAAAAGACCTAAACGATGACCCCTGAAGTTGCACTGACACTACAAGCCGGATCCAGCCTACAGCTTTTCAACCGTATAACCCTTACCCCTTAAAGCTTCAACAATCCCATCCGGGCCAACTAAATGCCCGACGCCAACGAGAATAAACTCTTTCTGCGGCGTCTTGGCGTAGGCTTCGATCATCGGCAGCCAGGTGTTGTTCCGGTCGAGCAACAGCTCCTTGTAAACAACCGGCATCTTTTTCTTGGTATCGTCAATAATCAGAGCTTCAATCTGCACTTCGTCCCCTGTTTTCCAGGCGGTAACCATCTCTTCATACTTCTGCTTGATGGCGCTTAAATCCTTCAACGAGTACGTGATGTAAGCATCCTCATACCCCTCACCCATGTTTGTAACGAATCGAATTTGCTCGTCGACCGTTTCAAGTTTGGCGGTGGCCTTCTTGTCGCGCAGCGACCGTTGATAAAAAAAGGCATCGACGCCATCCGGTGAGACACCAAGCTTGCCGAGTTCGACCAGCGTCAGGGTCAAGGCAATCATCGACGGCCTGAACTGCCTGAGCTTGTCGAGCGACAACCCGTTGGCAGCACAATACGCGGCAAGGTTTTTATAGGTGTCGCCGGTCAGGTAATCTTCGATGGTCGTGCCACTGCGATACGAGGCTTTCTGCATAAACTTTTGTTGCGTCTCGGGGGCCTTGAGTTTGCCGATATCGGTTTCAAAGACCAGAAGATCGGAGTCGCGGTAGGCTTGTTCATACTCAACCGGCAAGGGGTAATCGGACGGGCGCAACCGGTGAAACGTTCCCCCTAGATACAGGATTGAACCACCTTTTTGTGCTTTCCACACGGATGTTTCCGCCAGTGCCTGCGAGCCCAGAAGCAAAAGAAGCGTTATGCTCAAGATGATTTTTTTCAAGACATCAACCCTTCCCTGCAACTCACATCGACAAACTGGCAAACGCGTTACGAATCTTCATTTTGGTCTGGCGATTCTCCGGCAGATTCTCGGCAAACATCTCGATCTCATCCGGCGAAAAAACCACCCGCACCGTGTGCTCGGCATCGATGACCTTCAACAGCCATTCATACCCCTGGTTGTCCCACTCCACCTTGTCGGGGCGCAGGCCGTGATCGTGGGCGTAGTGCAACGCCACTTCTTCGAGCATCGCCCTGCCCTTGTCGAGTTGTGGTGTTATCTCAGACATAACCTTAACCTTCCCTTTTCAACGACTCATTGATCAACGAATCAAACACAAAACAGCCCGGATCGACATCTGCTGTCGATCCGGGCTGTCAATAATCGCGCTTCTATTCACCATGATTCCCCTCATGTAAAAAAACATGTGTCATTCAAGAGGTTTCGACACGTTAAGTCAATCAATTTAATGAATGGGATATCAATTTTCGCCGTCACCGTACGACAACGTTTCTATCCGCCCTTACGGGAAACAATCGGCTGGAAATCCTCCGTCCGTTCCAGTTCTTCAAACTTCGACACCAGCGCTGCTGGCGGCGTAACAATCCGCCGCTTGTGCAGATCGAGCCAGGCTCCATCGAGATCGAGAACCGCGCACAGCTCGTCACCGCGCTTGATCCGGTGGCGCATGCTCCATTTGCGGTGATCGGCCGAGACACCGGAGAGACGTACGTCGATAACCAGCTCATCGCTGGCGCGAAGTTCACGGTAAAATTTTGCCTCTTCGCGAAACAGCACCGGCCCGAGACCGTTGCTGGCCAGCCAGTCGATACCGACCCCCTGCCGTTGTAAAAGAGCGATCCGCGTCTGAGCGCCGTAATCGTAATAGACCGAGTGCCGCACGTGGCCGTTCGGATCGAGATCAGACCAACGCACGGTGATGTTCTGCTCAAATGTTTGCATCGAAAATCTCCGAAAAAAATGTGACAGCTGCCAGCATCATTTAAACCACAAAACCGTGCGAAGCGCGACCGGACTGTGCTCATTTGCTCGTAGAATTTTCTTATCAGGATGAATCATCCGCGACAGCACAAAAAAAACACATCCGGCAACAAAGCGGTTTTATAAAGGCGGTTGACTCTGTAACGGCCGGTTATCGGTCAACTGGCCTGACCATCATGTCGGTATTCTCACATAATCATCTACGAAATGCAAACCGCTGTTATGAAAATTTCTGTTGTTTTTCAAAGAGATAGCTGCCTAACATGCATCCTGTGCCGACTCAGCGACACGACTTTACCCGCGAAAGGAGAAAGAATATGTTCGAAGCATTTGTGGGAATGTTGGTTGTCTACGGGATGATTATCGTTGTAGCCCAGGCAGCAAATCTTCTGGGCAAGACCAGACTGACAAACTGATTGACAACCAACCACATCGACAGCAACATGCATCAGGGGGAACCATTCGGTTCCCCCCTTTGCTGTCGCAGCTATCAAATCTGCATCACCAAAATATTCGCCGGCCACATCGGCCTCCTCTTTCGCACAAAAATCTGTATAATCCATCCCCATGACAACTCTGATTATTCTCCTCTACCTGACCGTTCTCGCTGTCTCCAGCGGGCTGCATGTCCTCAACAACCGCCATCTCAAACAGCACGGGCACGAGGTCCCCGCCGGCTTTGAAGATGCGGTCGATCGGGACACCCTGGCCAAGGCCTCCGACTACACTCTGGCCAAGGGGCAGGTCGGACTGGTGCACACCCTGTTCGATAGCGGCCTGACCCTGCTGCTGATCTTCGGCGGCCTGCTTTCCTGGTACGACGGTTGGCTGTCCGGCCTCGGCCTCGGTTTCATCAGCGCCGGTCTGGTCTTTTTTCTGCTGCTGTCGCTGGTGCAGGGCGTGCTCAGCATCCCCTTCGATCTGTACAATCACTTCCGCATCGAGACCCGCTTCGGTTTCAACAAGATGAGCTTCGGGCTCTGGTGTGTCGATCAGTTCAAGACATTGCTGCTCTCCACCCTCCTCTTCGCCCTCCTCGCCTCGGCTGCTTTCTGGCTGATCCAGGCGGCGCCGCAGAGCTGGTGGCTTCTGGTCTGGGCGCTGCTGGTCGTCTTCTCTTTGCTGATGATGGTGATCGCCCCTTACGTGATCGAACCACTCTTTTTCAAATTTGAGCCGCTCGAGGTCGAGGGGCTGGAGGACGAGATCCGCAGCATGATGGAAAAAACCGGCCTGTCGGTCAGCAAGGTGCTGCAGGTCGACGCCTCGAAGCGCAGCGGCCACTCCAACGCCTACTTTACCGGCATCGGCAAACAGAAACGGGTGGTGCTGTTCGACACCCTGCTGCAGCAACTGTCCAAGAAAGAGATTCTGGCGGTGCTCGCCCACGAGTTGGGGCACATGAAGAAGAAACACATTGTCAAACGGATGGGGTTGATGGCGGTGGTGGCGCTGTTTTACTGCTGGCTGGCCCATGCCCTGATCCAGTGGCCGGGGCTGCCGGAGCTGGTCGGGATGCAGGATGGCAGCTTTTACGCCCGGCTGGTGATTTTGTTCTTCCTCTCCGGCATCCTCAACTTCCCGCTGACGCCGTTGAGCAGCGCCCTGTCGCGGCGCGATGAATACGAGGCTGACCGTTTTGCGGCCGAGCTGCACGGCAACCCGGAGGATCTGGCAACAGCGCTGGTGCAGATGTGCCGGGAGAACCTCTCCAACCTGCATCCGCATCCGCTGTATGCGCGTTTTTATTACTCGCACCCGCCGGTGGTGGAGCGCATTCAAAACTTGCGCAACATGGTCGATTAAAACTGACACCTTTTCGGACAGAGCTACTTGACGTAGTACCCCGCCACCCGCCAGATACCATCCGGTGAACGCATGACGGTGACAACCTCACTGGCATCCGCCCGGTTCTGGTAACGGCTATCGTAAGTAATGACGATATATTCCCCCTTTGGACTGTCCTTGTCCGGAATGCTGACCGTCATCTTCACCTCGGACCGCTGCAGCAGCGGTCCGGTCACCGATCGAATCTTCTGCAGGCCGTCGGTCCAATTCTGTTGTGCGAACTTCGTTTGCGTCGGTGGCGCCACCAGACGCCAGCTTTCAGCAAACCGGTCGGCATCGACCTCTTGTAAAAATCGTGTTGCCGCCACACTGGCCGCGGCCGCTTTATCCGCTGGCGGGCGTTTATTAAACAAGGGGATGAAGATGATGAGCAGGGCGACGCCCAACAACAGGGCGTGGATGCGATACTTGCGGGGAAGCACTAGCACCTCCTGGTGGCAGTATTGAACAGGATGAATGAGTTATTAATACTATAGGGAGTTTTACGCCGGAGACAACCTGAACGGCCGGATTAAAGCAGGATTGTGTCATTTCCACCGTGCCGACACGCTGTGGCACTGTTTAAGCTTGTCGATCACCGTGGTCGGTTGCTAAACTGGGCGCCGCTGCTGATCACCCTCACCCCAACCGCAAGGCTTTGACATGAGTAAACCGGATACCCTGTTCGAGAAAGGGCTGGCGCTGTTCAGCGGCCTGACCTCATTTATGTTTGTTTACTACGGCATCGGCATACTTAATGCCGTCAGCGTCCCGGAGTGGGAGCGCGTCTTTGCCTACATCGCCATCGGTTACGGTCTGGGGAATATCTACATTCTCAGCGCGGCCTGGCGTTTCCGGGTCAGCTGGACAATCTGGGGGAACAAGCTGATCGCCTTTTGTTTCTTCAGCGCCTTTGCCTTCGATATGTGGAAGACCGGCATCAAAAGCAACCTGGAGTATGTCGGCGCTGTCGGTATCATCTTCGTCCTCTGGCTGAATTGGTTTGCGATCAAAACCCTCAGCCAGCGTGGCGGGGTTGAAGTTGAGGCCACCCCGGCCAAGGCGAAGCAGGGTAAAGGGAAAAAAGTCCGCTGACGCAACGTGAAATTGCGCGCTGAACCGCCGTTTCCGACCACAACCTGATGACCCGGACGGCAGCTACTGCCGCTCCGGGTTCTCTTTTCCTTCGTCGGCGTCGACGTTAGGCGGCACATCATCCACGGCGCCCTGCTCTGCCGGCACCACGTCAACCGAGGTCGCCGCGGCAACCGATGCGCCATCCATCGGAGCAGCGGACGGATCGGCATCCTGCCCGTCCACCTCCCGTTCTGCATCATCCACCTCGGCACCAGACTCATCAGAGGCGATCGGCGCCAGCGGAGCAACCAGAAGTTGCGGCTCTCCGCCGAGCCGTTCGAGATCGGCAATGGCATCAGCAATCTCATCAGCGGTCAGGATCTTGCGCACCAACAGCAGATCGAGCAGATGGGCTGCCCGCTTGCGCACCTTGACCGGTTTAGTCTTCGGGTTGTAAGCAACGCGCGGACCGGGGAGCATGGCGGCCAGAAAAGCCGATTCAGACGGCACCAGGAATTGAACCGGGATATTGAAGTGGTAGCGGGCACCGGCGCCGACGCCGTAAACCAGCGGCCCGAGTTCGACCACATTCAGATAAAGTTCCAGAATCCGCCCTTTGGTCAACTCTTCTTCCATGCGCAAGGCCAACACCAGCTCACGCAGTTTGCGTACGATCGATTTATCCCGCGACAAAAACAGGTTTTTGGCCAACTGCTGGGTAATGGTCGAAGCACCGCGATCAAAGCGCTTGCGTTTGAGATCGTACTTGAGGGCCTCTTTGATCGCCTGCACATCGATTCCGTCGTGCTGGTAGAAACCGGCATCCTCGGCGACAATCACCGCCCATTTCAGTTCGGCCGGAATCGTTTCCAGCGGCGCCCAATCGGAATTTTTCGGCCCAACCTGAAACGGGTGCATCTTTCCCTGCCAGTCGGGAACCTCAATAGTCAGGGTGGTTCCCGATTTTTTGAGTGGCGTGATATCAGGCAGGTCGGAGAAGACCCAGGCAGCACCACCGGCGGCGATCAACGCCAGAATAAGCAGCAACAGTAGAAAATATCGTACAAGTCGCCCGGGCCGGGGCAGCCATTGCCATAAAAAAGAAAAAGGTTGTTTCATATGCGTAGGATCGTTCACTCCCCAAAAAGGCACAATTTAAACTCAGGCTTGCTTATCTTGACTGCTCAGCGTTTGATCACAAAAGCGAAACAGAGGCTTTAAAGCTTATTTACAGGGATATACAGGATATGCAGGATAAAACCATGTAAAACGTACAATGATCAGAAAATGGATCATGGAATGACTTTCATCCTGTACATCCTGCACATCCCTGTTAATAAATGTTTTGCTCAAAACACTGTCAATGTCTAAACACCTCTGTCTACCCCCGCCCAACGACCTGAAAATGAAGAAAACAGCTAAAATTCTGCTATGTTTAAATCATGACCGACGAGATCAAAGACCGGCAACTCAGCCGCAGCGAAACCATCACCACTCTGGCCCACTACTACCGGGCCGAAGTACAGCGTAGCCTTGCCTGGCGTGAGCGGCTCGATCGCACCACCAACTGGGCAGTTGGTGCGACGGCGGCATTTCTGGGCTTCGGATTCAGTCACCCCGAATTCCCGCACGCCTTCTTCCTCTTTGGCCTCGCCATAATCTACACCCTGCTGTTGATCGAAGCGCGCCGTTTTCGCTTCTACGATGCCTATGAATACCGGGTGCGCCTGCTGCACCAGAACTTCATCTACGGAGTCCTGGCCCACGGCACCCTGAGCGAAGATCCCGGCTTTGACAACGACGGGGTCCACTGGCAGGCCGAGCTCGCCTCTGACCTGCGCTATCCGCAGTACAAGATGGGGGTCCTTTACGCCCTCGGCAGTCGGGTTGCCGCCAACTACATCTACCTGTTTATGATCCTGATTGCCGGTTGGGTGATGAAGATCAAGCTCCATCCGCAAAATATCGACCGCTGGGACGACTACCTGGAGCAAGCCGCAATCGGCTGGCTCCCCGGCTGGGTGACTCTGGTCTTCATGCTGGCTTTTATCGCCCATCTGCTGGTTCTGCTGAACATGGGACTGAAAAAGCGCGGTGGCCGCGATGTCCTGCACACCTTCCGTGAGCCGAAAGAGCCTTGAACAAAACTCCAGACTGCCAGACAAGACTTTCAGGGGTTGGATAAAGCCTTGAGCAAGGGGATCAAAGTCGGCAGCACCCCCTGAACAATGCGCTTGACGCCGACCGGATTCGGGTGGAGACCGTCGACCTGGTTGTAGGCGGGAATCGTGGCGACACCCTGCAAAAAAAACGGGTAAAAGGCGATCTGGTGGCGATCAGCGAGTTCCGGATAGATGGCGTCGAACTTGGTATAATAGTCGGGGCCGAAATTACGCGGTGCGCGCATACCGGTGAGCAGCACCGCAATCTGTGCCTGCTTGAGCCGGGTGATGATGGCATCAAGATTCTGTCGGGTCTGCTCCGGTGGCAGTCCGCGCAGGGCGTCGTTGGCGCCGAGTTCGATCATCACCAGTTGCGGTCGGTCGGCCAACGCCCAGTCGAGCCGGGCCAGACCGCCGGCGCTGGTATCACCGGAGACGCCGGCGTTGATGACGCGAACCGTATAACCAAGCCCCTGCAGCGCCTGCTGCAACTGGGCAGGAAACGCGGCCTCAGGCTCAAGGCCGTAGCCGGCGGTCAGGCTGTCGCCCAACACCATAATCCGCAACGGCTCGGACGCACGGGCCGTACCGGCAGGCAGGCCGAGTAGGAACAGCAAAAGAGACAAACGCACAATGACGGAGACTGCACTCATGGCCCATCCTCTTGTTGAGATTGAACATCTGCATTTAAGTCTAGTCGGCGGCGCCGGCCCGGTCAACATTCTGCGCGGCATTGACCTCGCAGTCACCGCCGGTCAGACCGTGAGCGTGGTCGGCCCCTCCGGTGCCGGCAAAACCACGCTGCTGATGATTCTATCCGGACTGGAACAGCCGAGCAGCGGCAAAATCCGGATCAACGGCACCGACTTGCAGGGGATGAATGAGGATCAGCTTGCCCGCTTCCGGCGCCAGAACGTTGGCATTGTTTTCCAGTCGTTCCACCTGGTGCCAACCATGACCGCACTGGAGAATGTCGCCCTGCCTTTGGAGTTTGCCGGCGCTGACGATGCTCTCATTCGCGCCCGAGCCGCCCTGTGTGCCACCGGTCTGGAGCAGCGTATCGACCATTTTCCCGGCGAACTCTCCGGTGGCGAACAGCAACGCGTCGCCCTCTCCCGCGCCTTTGTTGCTAACCCGGCTCTGATCCTCGCCGATGAACCGACCGGCAATCTCGACCTGGAGACCGGAGAGATGGTCATGCAGTTGTTGTTCGACCTGCAACGCGAGCACGGCACCACCCTGATCCTCGTCACCCATGATTCCGCCCTGGCCGGTCGCTGCAACCGCTCCCTCCACATGGCCGATGGCCGTCTGGTCGACGCATGAACAGTCCGGCCACCCTCCCGCAGGCACTGCGACTGGTCCGGCGCGAGCTACGTGGCGGGCTACGCGGTTTCGGCGTTTTTCTCGCCTGTCTGTTTCTCGGCGTCTTCGCCATCAGCGCCATCGGCTCCTTTACCGAAGCGGCTCGTAGCGGTCTGCTCAGCGATGCCAGCGCCCTGCTCGGTGGCGATCTCGAAATCGAGCTCCAGCATCGGCCACTGAGCGACGACCCCTTGCTCTTTTTACAACAGTACGGGCCGGTCTCCGAAGTCCGCAGCTTGCGGACCATGGCCCGTGACACTGCAGGTTCTCAGCACGCACTCGTCGAGCTCAAGGCTGTGGATGGGCAGTATCCGCTCTACGGACAGATCGAGACGGAACCGCCGCAAGCACTGTCCGACGCCCTGGCCGATAACGGCGCCCTGGTCGAAGCTGCATTCATAGAGCGCCTCGGGCTCCGCGTCGGCCAGCAGATAGTCATTGGCGCTGCCGAATTCACGATTCGCGGTGTTCTTCGCACTGAACCCGACCGCAGTGTACGCGCCTTTACCCTCGGCCCGCGCGTGCTGATCAGTCTTACCGCGTTACAGGAGACCAATCTGATTCAACCCGGCAGCCTGGTTGCCTACGCCTACCGACTGAAGCTGGCTGACAAAAGTGCCGTCGACGGGATAAAAACGGCCTTGCAGGAGACCTTCCCCGATGCCGGCTGGCGTCTGCATACCTGGCGTGATGCCACGCCGCGGGTGCGTTTTTTTCTCGAGCGAATGAATCTTAATTTGACACTGCTCGGCCTCTGCGCCCTTCTGGTCGGTGGCCTCGGCGTCTCCGGTGCGGTCCGCGGTTATCTGGCCGGTAAAATCATCCATATCGCCACCATGAAGAGCCTCGGTGCTCCGGGGCGGGTCATCTTCAGCGCCTATCTGCTACAGGTGCTGATCCTCGGCAGCATCGGCGCCGGCGCTGGTCTGTCCTGCGGCGCCGCGCTCCCCTACCTGATCCGTGCCATCTACGGCAACCGGCTGCCGATTCCGTTAGCACCGGGCATCTTCCCCGCGCCTCTGGCCCTGGCCGCTGCATTCGGTCTGCTTATCGCCCTGGTCTTCTCTCTCAAGCCCCTCGGTGCAGCATTACAGGTATCACCGGCCGTTCTGTTCCGCGGCTACTTCGATGCTGACCTGCGCAGCCCCGGCCGCCGGGTCTGGCTGGCTATCGGGCTCTCCGCCGCCGGTCTGGCCGCGCTGGTGGTGGTCAGCAGCAGCGACCAACGCCTCGCCACCTGGTTCATCCTCGGGGCCACTCTCTGCTTCGGGCTGTTCCGCCTTGTCGCCGCCGGTACGATCCGGATAGCCCGACGGCTACCGCGGCCACGCAACCCGGCGATGCGGTTGGGATTGGGCAACATCTACCGGCGCGGCTCTCCGGCGGCCAGCACCCTGTTCTCCCTCGGGCTCGGGCTGACCACTCTGGTCATTATCACCCTGGTGCAGGGGAACCTCAACGATCTGGTCGATGACACCTTGCCTGATGAAGCGCCGGCCTTCTTCTTTCTTGATATCCAGCCACAGCAGGTCGCTGCATTCGAAACCAGTCTGCGCGCACTGCCCGGCGTCAATCGCCTTGAGCGGTCACCGACCTTGCGTGGCCGCATCACTGCTATCAACGGCATCCTCGCCGAGCAGGCCGTCGTCGCCCCTGAAGTTCAATGGGCGATCCGTGGCGACCGTTTTTTGAGCTACGCGGCGCAACCATCGACCGGGGCAAAGCTCACCGCCGGCACCTGGTGGCCAGCAGACTACAGCGGACCGCCGCTGCTGTCGTTGACCGCCGATCTCGGACGTGGCTTTAAAGTCAAGGTCGGCGATACACTCACGGTCAATGTCCTCGGCCGTGAAGTGACCGCCAGCATTGCCAATTTTCGTGAAGTCGACTGGCGGACCATGGAATTGAACTTTGCCCTGCTCTTTTCACCGGGAATTCTGGAACAGGCCCCGCAGACCCATATTGCTTCAGTCTATGTCGATCGCGCCGGCGAGGCGGCGGTGTTTCGCACCATCACGCAACAATTCCCCAACATCTCGGCCATCGGGACCCGCGAGGTCCTGGCCAACGTTTCCCGGACCATGACCCGCATCGGCATGGCGTTCAAGGGGATGGCCGCCGTCGCCTTGCTCGCCGGTTTCCTGGTCCTGGCCGGGGCCGTTTCGGCCGACCAACACCGCCGCATTCATGATGCAGTGATCTTCAAGGTCTGCGGTGCGACCCGTATCGATATCATCAAGGCCTTTGCCACCGAATTTTCCCTGCTCGGGCTGACGGCCGGTGTCATCAGCTCTCTGGTCGGCAGCCTGGCTGCGTTCGGCATCCTGGAAGGATTGATGCAAACCCCTTTCCACATCAAGCCATGGGCGATCCTGACGACCATCGCCCTGGGAATTGCGCTGACCCTCTGCCTTGGTCTCGCCGGCACCTGGAAAGCTCTCGGCCAGAAACCGGCCACCTGGTTGCGGGCAGAATGAGTCGCGAGGTAGTCAACGCTTCAGGTTATGCCAAACTGTTCACCCAGAACTACCCGAAGCGAACAGTATTGCCGCCCTCTTTGACCTCGTACTGCTACCGGAAAGACAAAACGGGCAGCCCGTTCTCCCATAAGAACAGCCTGCCCGAATCCTGTTTTGCTCTCTACCCGTCGCTTGCGCGCCGGGGCCTACTTTTCGATCGCCACCACGAAACCACCATTGAACGACACTTTGGCGCGCTCAGCCTCCTCGAGGGACGTATAGCGACCGACCCAGACGCGATAAAAGGTCTGGCCATCGACCACCCCGGTATTGATCGTTGCCGCGCCGTATTTGGCGCGCATCTCGTTGCTCAGCCGTTCGGCATTTGACAGGATGCCAAACGCACCGATCTGGACAGCAAACAGGCCAATGTCGTAGTTCTGCGGCTGGCGGTAGACCGGTTTTGCATCACTGCCATCGGCCCGAAAGCCGAGGGCCTCGACCCGTACCGGTGCGGTTCCCGGGCCGACGACGCCGACTTTGGTGGCGGCAGAAAAAGAGAGATCAATGATTCGCCCGCTAACGAAGGGGCCGCGATCATTGACCCGGACCACGGTTTGCTGGCCGTTGTCGAGATTGGTCACCTTGACATAGACTCCCATCGGCAAAGTCTTGTGGGCTGCGGTCATGGCATGCATATCGTAAATCTCACCGTTACTGGTTTTACGGCCATGAAACTGCTCACCGTACCAGCTTGCCCGACCCTCCTGGACAAATCCGCTGTGATCACGCAGTGGATCGTAGCGCGTACCGTTGACGACGTAGGGCTTCTGGTGTCCCTTGAGCACACGGGTTTCCGGCGTCTCCACGACCTTGACCTTGTAGGCCGGTGCGCAGGAAACGACTACGCATAATATAAGTATATTTATGCTTAACTTGATATATTTAAAAGCCATGTTTATCTCTTTTATGAATATGTTTGTTTTCTTATAATTAACTATTGACATGTTATTTTTGTTTTACATAAATATATACTGTGATAATTAATTGAGATATTAAAAGCAACATCTGATCCGGTTTATCCGGCTTATTGGGCTTGAGTGGACAAAAACGCTTCGACTTCGGCCAGCGCCGGCAGTGCGCGACGGCCACCAAAATCACGCGTCTTCAGCGCTGCGACCGCCGCGGCAAAACGCATCCTTTCAACCAGTCCCCACCCCTGGAGCAGGCCGTAGATATAGCCGCCATGAAAAGCATCCCCACAGCCTGTTGTATCGACCACCGGTAGGCTAAAGGCGGGCTGGTGTTGCACCGCACAACCTGGCTCCTGCCCCCAGCAGCCGGCGGGACCGGCGGTGATCACCGCAGCCTGTGCTCCGGTCTCCAACAGTTGTGCCAGCTGCTGTTCCGGCGTGCCGGCCCCGGCGTATTGACGGGCGAAGGCTTCGCTGACCACCAGATGATCGATCAGCGGCAGCAACGGCCAGGTCTGATCGCGCAGAGTCCCGCCATCAAGGACTGTGACGACGCCATGGTCTCGGGCGATACGCGCGGCGGCCAGGGCAGCGTCCGACTGCTGGCCATCGAGATGTAGAATCCGCGCGGCAGCGATCTGTTCGGGATCAATATCGTCGGCCTGCAACGGCCTGGAGTTCCCACGATGGCAGAAGATAGTGCGCCGGCCGGCATCGTCAACCACGATAAATGCGACCTGACTGCTCCCGTTCCGGTCGACATACAGGCCGTTGCAATCGACCCCTTCGGTCACCAGTCCGGCGCGAATGCGGTCACCGAAGTCGTCGCCGCCAATGCGGCCGCGAATCGCGCAGGAAATATCGAGTCGGCGTAATGCAACAAGGGCGGAGGCCACTGGCCCGCCGCCCTCAATATTGAGATGCTGCAATTCGCTTTTCTGGTCAACCTGCGGGTAAACCGCCAGAGCCCCGATCAGGTCGCAGGCGCACTGGCCTATGCCAACCACCTGTACCGGAACCATCACCCTTTGTTTACTCCAGTACCCGGGTCATGGCACGGAATTTCTGGTAACGCTGCTCGACCAGCTCCTCACCCGAGAGCTTGTTCAGCTCGTCAAGGTGCTGCTTAAGAACCTTCTTCAGGTTGGCAGCAGCGAGGACCGGATCGTTGTGAGCGCCACCAGCCGGCTCAGGGACGACGCCGTCGATGACACAGCCGAGCTCGTCGATATCCATAGCCGTTAGTTTCAACGCCTCGGCGGCGATTGGCCCTTTGCTGCCATCATTCCAGAGGATGGCGGCGCACCCTTCAGGGGAGATAACGGCGTAAACCGAATATTCGAGCATCAGGACCTTGTTGCCGACGGCAATGGCCAGCGCACCGCCGGAACCACCTTCGCCGGTGACGGTGACGATGACCGGTACTTTAAGGGCCGCCATCTCGCGCAGGTTACGGGCAATGGCTTCCGCTTGACCACGCTCCTCGGCACCGATACCGGGAAAGGCACCAGGCGTATCCACAAAGGTGAAGATCGGCAGGCCGAACTGCTCGGCCATCTGCATGACGCGCAGTGCCTTGCGGTAGCCTTCCGGATTCGGCATACCAAAGTTACGGCGCACCTTCTCCTTGGTGTCACGCCCTTTCTGGTGGCCAATGACCGCACAGGGCTGACCGTCGAAACGGGCAAAACCACAGACCAGGGCCGGATCGTCACGGAAGTTGCGATCGCCATGTACCTCGAAGAAATCGGTGAAGATATTATTGACGTAATCGAGGGTGTAGGGGCGGTGCTGATGGCGGGCCAACTGGGTCCGCTGCCAGCGGGTGAGGTTGGAAAAGATCTCGGTCTGCAGCTTCACCGCCTTCTTTTCCAGCTTGGTGATATCGCCGGAGAAATCGACATTATCGGTCGAATATTCGCGTAGCTCGCGGATCTTGTTCTTCAGTTCGGCGAGGGGCTTTTCAAAATCTAGATAGACTTGCATTCTTTAACGCTCCTGGTCGCTTATTCAAAAGAAACGACATTGTACCCGAAAAGACGCGTTGTATCATCAATAATTTCATCGGTCGGGGCGACGCGCAGATTTTCCGGCAAGCGAATGACCGTTTCCGAGCGGTTGGGGATCTGGACATGGACCATAACATCACAGGTGCCGCGGTGGCGCAGCAGCAGACTGCGCAGGGCGCGGAACTGGTCAATATCGAGCCCCGGCGTCGTCAGGCGCACATGCACCCGACTGGTCTGGGCGGTCTTCACCTCGCTCAATAAAACCACTTCCGTCGCCTTGATCTTGCAGCTCTCCTCGCCGATCTCCAGGCTGCCGGTGACCAGAATCGGTTCATCACCGGCCAGAATTTCAGCACAGCTTGCGTAGGCTTCGGGGAAGACGACCACCTCGACCGAGCCGGTGAGATCTTCGAGGATGACAATCGCCATCCGATCACCCCGCTTGGTCATCTTCTCGCTCAGACTGGCGACCAGGCCGCAGATGCGAACGGTTTCGCGGTCGCCACGCTCATTTAAACTGGAGGTATCACAGGTTGAAAAGCGACGAATAAGGTCGTTGTGCCGGGCCAGGGGGTGACCGGTGATATAAAAACCGAGCGCCTCCTTTTCGAAGCTGAGCAGGATGTTCTCCGCCCACTCCGGCACATCGGGGAGACTGCCATAGCCATTCCCTTGCGCCGAGACAACAATCTCCTCGGTGCCGAACAGAGACACCTGGCCACTCTCTTTTTCACGCTGCAGCTTCTGGCCGATATCCATCGCCTCGTCCAGTACAGCCATATATTGGGCGCGATGACCACCGAGGGAGTCGTAAGCGCCGCACTTGATTAATGCCTCGACCACCCGCCGGTTGACCTTGCGCAGATCGACCCGCTCGCAGAAATCAGCGAGATTACGAAATGGCTCCTGCTGACGGACTTCAATCATCGACTCCAGCGCCGCCGAGCCGACCCCCTTGACCGCGCCGAGACCGAAGCGGATCGATTTGTCGTGGACGGCGAAGGTGCGATTGGAGGCGTTGATATCGGGCGGCAGCACCTCGATCCCCATGGCACGGACTTCGGCGATGTTCTTGATCACCTTGTCGGTGTTCTCCATGTCCTCGGTTAACAGCGCAGCCATAAACTCGACCGGGTAGTGGGCCTTGAGCCAGGCGGTCTGGTA
>DDWE01000018.1:0-13658 GCA_002345625.1 Desulfuromonadaceae bacterium UBA2294
CTCGGTTTCCGTGCCGGTTGTACCGCCTGTCACGGCAACCCGCCCCTGGCGGCAGCCGAGCTGACCGCGACCCTCAACCCGGCCAATGACACCGGCTCCATTAACGAGGGTGCCCATGATACCCACGTCAACACGGTGGGCTATGCCGATTGCAATACCTGTCACAACGGCTGGGAAGCCAACGGTGAAATGCCCAAGACCGGTAACATCAACGTCGGCTTTGTCACTCCAGGCGCCGATGGCGGTACCTATGAAGGGCGTACCACCGGTGGTGGCTACACTGCTGATCTGAACACCACGGTCAATACCGCAACCGGGAACCAGACCTGTGCCGTTTACTGTCATGGTTATGGCGCACCGGTCTGGAACTCGGCGGCCACCGCCGCTTGCGGGGCTTGTCACGGTGAAGTCGGATCTTTCGCTGACGACAAGGCCGGCGCACCGATTGGCGGCACCAGTCTCGACCTCTCCGGAGCCGGCAGCGGCTTCAAGGTCGGCAAGCACGCCAACCATCTTGATAACAGTATCGCCGAGACCGGCGACCCCTGTGCTCTCTGTCACTTCGGCACCCTTTATGCTGATTCGACCCATGTTGACGGCACCGTCAACGTGTCCCTGCGTCAGGTGGCGCAGAGCGGCGACGGCTCCACCGGCGGCGCCGGGATCAACGCGACCTTTACCGCCGGTGGCCCGGGTACTTGCAGCAACATGCAATGCCATGGCGACGCCGATTGGGATTCCAACGCTTCTGGTGGTTGTACCCTCTGTCACGGCTATCCGCCGGTAGCAGCCAGTTCGCATGCCAGTGGCGTCAACCCGGTCAACCACGATATGTTCAGCGCCACCGGCGTAAAAGATAACCACGGGGACTGTACCTTCTGCCACGGTTACAAGGACAACGGTACCGGAACCCTCTCGGTGCTGACCGCCGGTGAGATCACCGCGCTCAAAGGTGATGCCACCCAGCAGGGCAACCTGGCCGGATATCACATGGACGGCAAAGTCACCATCAACGGTGATTTCAACACCACTGCCGGCGACGACGCCGGTTACAACAGCGGCAACGGTGGCTGTGATAGCGCGGCCTGCCACTCCAACGACGCCAGCCACCGCTTCACCTCGGCCAATGGCGCCAACCTGCAACTGGCCGATATCGGCCCGGGCGCATGCGCAACCTGTCACGGTGGCGGCGATCCGAACGCGCCGGTGGTAATTGTCGGCACCAGCTCACATACCAACATCACCATCGGTGGCGCTGCCAGCGACTGTACCGACTGTCACAGCGGCCACTACACCAGCGGCTCCGGTGTGCCGATCCCCAATAACGCCACCGTCGGTATTGCCTATAACCGCACCGGGCACGGCGGCATCATGCTTGGTGGCGACAACACCTCTATTGTTCATACCTCAATCCGTGGGCTGACAACCGAAGCTCAGATCTGCTGGGGCTGCCATGTTGCGGCCGGTGTCGACGGCGAGTTCGGCACCAACAACAACGCCGACGGTATCACGTATAACTACGGCAGCCTCAACCAGGCCAACTGGGTCGGTGCAACCTGGACCAGCGCCGTCTTCAGCTACAAAACCGGCCTGATTCAGTCGACTCATACGGCCAACTCCGCCGGTACTTCGGCGGTCAGCGGCGCCAATTACGCCAAGACTGAAACCCTGGACGCCGTCGGCAACATCCGTTGCTCCTACTGCCATGATGTCCATGACCTCAACAAGCTGGCCAGCGACAACAGCTCCGGCAAGCCATGGATTCGCGGCACCTGGAAAGGCAACCCCTACAACGAGGACGGCGCACCGCGCAACGGTGCGGCCGGGACCTGGCTCAGCGTTTCTCAGGGCGGCGCCACCAACACGGTGCCGCGGGCCAACGCCAGCGCGACCAACAGCACCACCAAGGGCGGCTACTGGATCGACCAGAACAGCGGCGATCCGAACAGCACCGCGACCCTGGCGAACAGCGCTGGTCTCTGTACTCTTTGTCACGGCACCAATGTCGACACCATGGACGAGACCACCGGCGAGAACCTCTGGGTCTCCGNNCGGCTGGTGGATCGACCAGAACAGCGGCAATCCAGTTGAGAACCACGTTACAGCCGCTTTCCGCACTGCCACCGGCAACGCTGGCCTCTGCGATCAGTGCCACGGCACCACGAAAGACGGCACCTGGAGCGCGGCGGAGATCGGCGCCATTGACCAGATTACCGGCGAGAACCTCTGGGTCTCCGGCGGCAACGGCCACCAGAACGCCGTCATCGGCGGCAGCGGCACCACCGCGACGGCCAATAACATCTTCTCCATCGCCAAACGCGGCAGCAACCAGGTCTGGGACGATAATGGCAACTCCAACTACTACATGTCGATGGGTGCCTGGACGCCACAGATGGCCCGCCGTGCCTTTGGTATTCGTGGTGACCAGGGCAATATCGCTATCACGCCGACTCTGAATGGCGAGCACCGCTACTTCCAGGGCTTCCAGTGGGATAACCCGCCGGCCGGTATGGCGCTGCAGGTCGATGATTACCAGATGGTTGGTAACAGCACCACCGCAGTAGGCCCGATCACCCAGAGTCAGTATCACACCTTCAACTGCGGCAAGTGCCACAACCCGCACGCCAGCCGTCTGCCGAAGCTGATGATCACCAACTGTCTCGACACCAAGCAGAACACCTGGGACGATACCTGGAACGGTGGTATCCCCGGCGCACCGTCGCCCTGGACCGGCACCGATGGCTCCAACTGGCCGTCGGCACAGAACTGCCACCGCCTGGCGGATGACCACAGCACCCTGACCCGTGGTGCTGGCTGGAACACAGTAACACCTTGGTAATAATGAATGTGGGGACACTACTGTTGTAGTGTCCCCACTTAACCAATTTGAAGGAGTCAATCATGAAAAAATATCAAAAACCGCAAGTCATCGGCAGCAGCAACGTCCACCCCTGCTAAGCAGAGACATTTATAACAATTCAAAAGGCCACCTGTTCATCAGGTGGCCTTTTTGTCCTTATGGTGACTATACTTAAGCGCAACTTTTACTGGCTTAAGTATACTGACACCCTTCTCTGATGTTTGAAGTGGCATCTATTGGCTGGGCTGTGTAAAATCCTAGAGTCAAAAAGACTCTGTTAAAAAGGTTGAAGTTACTTTGAGCACATTGCGACAAAAGCTGCTGGCTTTACTGCTCGGTCTGGTCCTGATCGGACTGGTTGAGGGGGGATTATTCCTTTTCGGTGTCGGTACACAAGCGGACCAGGACCGTTTTGTCGGTTTTGCCGGTAGCGCTCCTCTTTTTGAACCGACCGGCACAGTTGATAATTCGACAACCTTTTCACTGAACCCGCTTAAATCAGATTATTTCAACCCACAATCGTTCACCATGCCGAAACCTGCGGAGACTTTTCGAATTGTCTCACTGGGTGGCTCAACGACTTACGGCCGTCCTTACCTTGGTGACACTGCCTTCTCGCGCTGGTTGGTCGAGCTTGGCAATCACTATGCGGAACCCAGGCAATACGAAGCGATTAATGCCGGGGGCATCTCCTACGCCAGTTATCGTGTGGCAAGGTTGCAAACAGAACTGCTCAACTATGAGCCCGACCTGTTTGTGGTCTACTCCGGACATAACGAGTTCCTTGAGGCGCGCACCTTTGCCGAACTTAAGAATGAATCGCCCAGGCTTGCAGAAATACGAGCCTTTCTGCACCACTCGCGCATCTATTCTTTACTGACCAGGACTTTAAGTGGTCTAACCAAACCAGATAAACAGAATCGTACCCTGTTGCCGGAAGAGGTCAGCGTCGAACTGGAATCGATAGTCGGGCCGGATTACTATCATCGTGACGAGGACTTTCGACTTGGTGTACTTGAGCAGTATCGGCACAGTCTGCAACGCATGATTGATCAGGCCAAAGATAAACAGGTGCCGTTGGTTTTATGTACGTTGCCTTCCAACCTTTCAGGTGTCTCGCCCTTTAAGTCGGAGCACCGTTCAGGATTGAGTAACCAACAGTTGACGCTCTGGCAGCAATTGTTCGCGCAAGGTAATCGGGCCTTGGAAGAGGGTGACCCGAGTGCCGCGGTTGACATCTATCAACAGGCCCTGCAGCTTGACGACCGCTTTGCCCTGCTGCACTATCGATATGCACAGGCCCTTTTGCGCAGCGGCCAACCTCAAATGGCCTACCAGGCCTTTGTCCGCGCCAAACAGGAAGACATTATCCCCTTGCGAGCCCTGGAAGAGATCAATGCCACAGTTCGCGAACTTGCTGCGCTGAATGCTGTACCTCTGGCCGATGTCGAGCAGGTATTCAGGAGGGTGGCCATCGATGGTATCCCGGGAGCGGATCTGTTTGACGATCATGTCCACCCGAACATCCGCGGTCAGCAGTTGATCGCCTGGGTCGTGTTCGATACCCTGATTAAACAACAGATGATCTCTTTGCCTATCGGCCAATGGCAGAAACAACACAAATCCGCAAGGCAGCTGCTGTTGAATTTGGAAAATGCCGTCCCTGCGCGTTATCATGCCCTGGGGATCTGGGGGGTCGGGCGGCTCTACTTCTGGGCCGGTAAATACTCGGAGGCTCATCGCGCCCTGCAGCAAGCCTGGGCAGAGATCAAGGATGTGGCCGAGATCCCCTTCAAGCTCGGCACCCTCGAGGTCTTTCGTGGAGATGGCGTGGCTGCTATCCCTCTGTTAATGGCAACTCTGCAGTTGGAACCAGAAAATCTCGACGCCTTTGTGATGCTGGCCAATGCTTATCTGCTCGTGGATCAGGCCGAAAAGGCCCTTGAACTGCTTGACGGTTTGCCGGAGGCAAAGGGCGGCAGTGTCGGCTATCTCTCTGCTCTGGGGCGGGCGCAATTACAGCTTGGTGAGCTCGATGCTGGTTTGCATGCCCTGAAGCAGGCCTACCAGCTGCACCCCGAGGTGCCACGCTCAACCAGGGAGTACGCCGAAGCCCTGGCGATAAATGAACAACTGCCGGCCGCAAAAGAAATGTTCGGCCGTTACCTGCAGCAGGTTCATGCCCCCGATCCAGATGCCGCCTTGCAGAGATGGGTCGCGCAAAAAGGCTGGCTGGCGCCGCGCCAGTGGTTATCCGGAGAACCGGGGACACAATAGAACTGTGGATAAAATGAAAAAAACATTTCTGGCCCTATTGGCACGGCTCGGCCATTTTCAGGCGCAGCTCTTTCTGACGTTGTTGTTCTGGCTGATCCTCACGCCCTATGCACTCACCCTGCGGCTCTTTGTAAAAGACATGCTGCCGGGCGGTCATTGGTCTGCCATGGACAAACAACCTGCGTCTCTCGAAGACCTGCGACGTTCCTTCTGAAACCATGAATATCCTCGGTATCTCGGCATATTATCACGACAGCGCTGCGGTCCTGCTGCAGCAGGGCCAGCTTGTCGCGGCCGCTCAGGAAGAGCGTTTCAGCCGGATCAAGAACGACGCTGCTTTTCCCCGTTGCGCTGTCAACTTCTGTCTCGATCGCACCGGGCTTGAATCGAGTGATCTCGATGCAGTGATCTTTTACGACAAGCCGATCGTTAAGTTTGAACGGATTCTGAAAACCTTTCTGAAAGTCGCCCCTGCCGGATATCCGATGTTTCGCCAGGCTCTGCCTGCCTGGATGAAAGAGAAACTCTGGTTACCGAAGATTTTGCGCAAAGAGCTGGCTGGCGCCGGTGAATATCTCTTTTCCAGTCATCACCTCTCCCACGCCGCCGCCGCATTCTATCCGTCACCCTTCGAGCAGGCCGCGATTCTGACTGTGGATGGCGTTGGTGAGTGGTCGACCTGCTCTTACGGTTCTGGTGAGGGTGGTGTGATCGATTTGCAGAAAGAGCTGCATTTCCCGCATTCCCTAGGTCTGCTCTATTCTGCTTTTACGGCCTATCTCGGCTTCAAAGTCAATGAAGGCGAGTACAAGGTGATGGGGCTCGCTCCTTATGGCAAGCCGGTCTTTACAGAACTGATCTACGAACACCTGGTAAAACGCCACGGTGACGGCGCTTTTAGTCTGAATATGAAATATTTTGATTACTGCTCGCGCCTGGCCATGACCGGTGAGCACTTTGCAGCATTGTTTGGTGGCCCGACAAGAGAGCCTGACGGGCCATTGACCCAGCGCCACCTCGATATTGCGGCTTCGATTCAGAGAGTGACCGAGGAGCTCATGCTGGAGCTGGTCGCCCAGGTCCACCGTGACACTCAGCAGAAAAATATTTGTCTTGCCGGTGGGGTTGCCCTGAACTGCGTGGCTAACGGTCGCATCCTGCGCGAAGGACCATTTGAGAAGATCTGGATACAACCTGCGGCCGGGGATGCCGGTGGGGCGCTGGGCGCAGCTTATGTGGCTCATCTGGCCATGGGGGGCGAGTTGCCGGAAAAGTCCGCCGGGGATCTGATGAACGGAGCCTTGCTTGGCCCGAGTTTCTTCGCTACAGATATCGAGCCGACTCTTGTCGATGCCGGGGTTCGTTACGTGAAGTTGAGTCAGCAGAATCTTGTCGAGAAAACCGTTCAATCCCTCGCTTCCGGAAAGATCGGTGGCTGGTTTCAGGGAGCCATGGAGTTTGGTCCGCGAGCCCTGGGTAATCGCAGTATTTTGGCCGATCCACGGGTTGTTGATATGCAGCAGCAGCTGAATAAGAAGATCAAATTTCGCGAAGGCTTCCGGCCTTTTGCTCCTGCGGTGCTTGTCGAAAGACTCCGTGACTATTTTGAGTTGACGCAGGAGAGCCCCTATATGCTGCTGGTATGCAAGCTTGCCAGTGACCATTTGCTGACGATAGAGGAGGAGGGTGAGGGTCTGGAGAAATTAAAAATCCCCCGCTCAACGATTCCTGCGGTGACCCATGTCGACAATACCGCGCGGGTGCAGAGTGTAGACAAGAAGGCGACTCCACTTTTTTATCAACTGCTCGATCGCTTCAGCGCTGTCACCGGCTGTCCGGTCCTGGTCAACACCAGCTTTAATGTCAAGGATGAACCGATTGTCTGCAGCCCGCAAGATGCGCTAAGATGCTTCTTGAAAACGGACCTCGATTTTCTCGCGATGGGGGATTACTGGGTAGAAAAGGATACACCATGAGCTGGTGGTTGACGATTCGGGATTTAAGCAGCTTTATCAGGCAGCGTAAGAAGTATATTTTCGCGCCGCTGGTTATCATTCTGGTGCTGATGTCGATTTTTATCCTGCTGGCTGAGATCCCGGTTTTGTCCCCGTTTATTTACGCCCTGTTTTAAAATGCCTGATGACGCAGTCTTGTTTGTTGTTAAAGCCGTCTCCATGCCAAGGAGGCGGCTTTACTTTTCAGGGACTTGCTCCTGGGCTTTTTTTGCCTCTTCTGCCAGTGTGGCAAGAAAGTCTGCCATGTTCGGGTCATAGACTTTTGACCAGGACAGCTGCTGTAGTTCCTCTATCAGCGGTGCCGCGAGAGCCATGCCGCCGGTTTCCTTGTAAAGACCTACCTTCTTCAAAGTGATGAAGGGGTTGTCAGGAAAAGTTTCTGACGCCTTGTTCAGCATGTCCATGGCAGCTTGGATCTTCCCCTGGTTAAATGCACGTTCAGAAAGATTCAGGTATTCAAGGCCATAGATTGGATCGGTGGCGACGGCTTCACTCAGATATTGTAAGGCTTTGTCGGGAGCCTTCAGCTGGCCGGAAATATCGAATAGTCCGTATTTAATCGAAGCCGATTCCGGATAGTGCTTTTCCAGCTCAAGGTAAATATCCAGGATCTTTTCAGGCTGAAAGAGATTGTCGAGGTAGAGGACTTTGCTGCGTTGATTCCAGAGCTCTGGTATGGCCTCGGCATCGAGAAGGTCGGGATTGGCCAACATGCTGACCATGTCTTTGCCGAGGAAACGGGTCTTCAGGGAGATGTCACCGCTTAGGTTTGATGTAGACACCGTGGCTGCAACGGCCTGCCATTGAGCCTCTTGCAGTTTTCGGCCAATCTTGCCCAGAATTGTATAGACCGGGGTGGTGATCTCTGTTTTGTAGAGTGCTTTGATATAGGAAAGGTCGATGTGCAGAACCACCGGGCCGTCAAGAGCAGGTAGAGAGTCGATCCGGCAGATTGTCCAGGGGGTATTGCGAATTTGACCTGAAAGCGTCTCACCTTCTTGTTTCAGAGTCTTTGCTTCTGCTTCGGAAATGTCTCCGGCTGTTAACAATTGAGGCCCGATGGCTGACGCGTTTATGGGGATTTCGGCTGCAAGGGGCAGAACCCAAATCACTTGATTAAACAGTTTTGCTTGCAACGCTGCAGAAACTGCCATCGGCGGCATCAGGACCGGGTCGGCAGATTGGTAAACCGATTTTTTCTCAAACTCAGCCTGATCGGCAGACAAGACCAGCCGGTCTGCCTCTTTTTGCAGAGGGGCTGGAATCGTCTGCAAAAAAGGATTATTGGAAAGCAGGACCAGGGTCGGCAGCTCGTGACGACTTTTCCGCCAGGTTGGCAACGCAGCGGTGGCTGTTTCTACCAGCGTGGCCTCAATCGGCTCTGAGAAGAGTTGTGTTCTTGTCAGCGCCGCTGGTGTCTGCTGCTGTGAGGTAACAACAGGCTCCTCTGGTTTAGAATCGCAACCGGCAACGATCAACAAGGTGAGTGAGTACAGGAAAAGGCGTCTTAACATGGGGGGCTTCCTAAGTAGTGGGAGAAAAAGGGCCGTGCCTTTAAGCTTTATGTCACGCCCCCCCCCCCGGTTTGTTTGTTGTTGGTTGCGATATTCTACTTTGCCGGCGGGATCGGGGTTTGTGCGGAGGGCTCCATGACCAGACGGAAACCCGCATCCTTTGTGCGCTTGTTTGCTTTTCGGTAATCACGTGAAGCTGACCGCGAATGTTTAGCGGCATAATTCCAAGCCCCACCGCGTTGCACCTTGCGTAGGTCCGCGGCGCTAACCGCCGCAGAGCCGTCTGTGGGCGCATTGCCGTAATTGTTTGTGTAGCTGTCTGTAACCCATTCGACAACATTGCCAACCGTATCGTATATTTTCCAGGGATTTGGCCTGAAAGAGCCGACTGGGGCTGTTGAAGTGTTGTCCCATTGGCTACCGCAGTCCAAGCAGTTTGCAGTACCTTTCGGCAGTGTCTCACCTCTCCAGTAAGGGGTGTCTGTACCGGCACGGGCGAAATACTCCCATTCGGCTTCTGTTGGCAGCCGGAACTTCTGGCCGGTTTGCTCGCTAAGCCACTCGGCATAGGCGTTGGCCTCGTCCCAGGAGACATAAATAACCGGCCGATTGTCACGACCCCACCTTTGGTCAGAAGGCGGCTCACACTGTTGTGGAATCGTTTTACAGTACTGATCATACTGTGCAAAGGTCACCTCATACATGCCGACGAACAGGTCATCAATCGTCACCGTATGCACCGGTTGTTCATCTGGCTTTTGGTCGCTCCCCATCTGATAAGTGCCACCTTTAACAAAAACAAACTCCATACCGGCCAGGTCGACGGAGTAGTCGGCTTTCACCTTTGGTTGGATTGAGGCACACCCAGTGACCAGAAGTACGGAGAGAGCCAGAGTCAGGGCTTTTAAAGCAGAGAGTCTCAAGTGCGGCATAAAAAACCTTCCTTCGCGAAATGTCAGAAAATAATACCTACCATGACGGGGTCAAGTCTTGAACGGGGTGGTGCACTTGCAAATTAATTACAGCAGGCGTGGGATCGGGCTTCCACGTTGTTAATTTGCTATGTCTCCGGGGCTATCGGTAGACCTCGCGGCGATTACCGATCTTCACCACCAGGATACACACGTTGCTACCTTGTATCTCGCATATCACTCGGCAGTCACCAACGCGGTAACGCCACAGACCGCTTAGTTTGCCGGACAACGCTTTTCCAAGAGTGCGTGGGTCTTCTAGAACTGCGACGCGTTGATCCATGTAATCGAGGATGCGAATAGCGACAGGCTTGTCCAGTTTGCGCAACTGAGTCTTTGCTGTGCTAGTATAATTAATCGTCCAGGTCAAGTGATTCCCTTACCTCGGCGGCGGAATATACTTTTTCCTCTCCTTTGCGTACTCGTTCCAGCACATCGGCCGCAAGATAGTAGTCTTCTAAATCTTCCAGTCCGCGCTCGATAAGTTCACGCAGGTAAAAAGCTTTGGTGCGCCCAGTCTGGGTCGCGAGAAAGTCGAGTCGTTTCTCCGTCTCAGGGGCAATGCGTATTGATGTAGCCATGCCGAACCTCCAGAATGAATATTTGTATTCACTGTATCACGAGGCGACTGAGAATGCAAACGCAAGTGAAAGATAAAGGGGACGCTGTTATTTATTTATCAGGAGAATCTTATGGGGACAGTATACTTAAGAAGGACTAATTTCCTTAAGTATACTGTCCCCACAGGTTCAGGTGACGCCGGTTTTTTAGGATCACACCTTTACGAAAAGCTGATTGTGCGTAGGAGTGAAGTCATCTGTATTGATAACTTCTTTATTGGTCGGCGCTATTATCTTCTGCATTTGTTTGACCATCCACATTTTTAGTTGTTGGTGTATGGGATCTGCCAGTTGCTTGATCACGCGTCGACGAGATCTACAACCTTGCTTGTCCTGTTTCCCTTGTTTTATATTCGCATGACTTTTGACGATACACGGGCGGTCTATCAGGCGTGTGTCTTGTCGAATGAAATATTCAGGGCACTCTTTTGAGTGAATATATAACGCGATGATACGCAACAGTAAGTGTTTTCTAACCACATTCAACGCAATGGCGATGGGAGGCGGATACTGGTGTCAAGGGCCTTTCGGTTGTGCAACCTGTCACGTCAAGAACACTGGTAACATCAAGAAGATACGTTCCCTTATCAGCGTTGACTGAGCCTATTCAGAGTGTTAACTTTGTCAGCGTTATTAATCAAATTCTGATAGATATTTTTCAATCCTATTAATGGCTGGAGATCCCTTCGTGGCTAAAAAATCACACATGGGTCGGAAGCGGCGATCAGGCCATGCTTCCAGGCAAGTTGACCAATCAATGTCGTCGATACGGGCGGACAAAACAGTCATTTTCGTTTACTTGTTAGCCTTTTTTTCTGGAGTGGCGGCAATTGTCTATGAAGTGACTTGGGCCCGTATGCTTGCCTTGACCTTTGGCAGTACAACGCTTTCGGTTGCCGCAGTAGTGGTGGGGTTTATGGGCGGGATGGGCGTCGGTGCCGCTTTATACCACCGGTTCTTCGCAAACGAGGGTCGTCCGCTATGGATCTATGCATTCCTTGAATATGGTATCGCGCTTTCGACCGCAATCCTCTCACTAGGTTTTTATGCCCTTCCGGAATATTTTTCTCTCATGTCGCAAGCAATTCCTTCGCCTGCAGGATATCTGGTGCTGCGGTTTGTGACCGTGTTGGTGTTGATTGCTATTCCTTCTATGCTTATGGGCGCGACCTTTCCGGCTCTTTGCCGTTCAGCAATCCAATCTGCGGAAGGGTTCAACCGTCGCTTAGGCTGGATCTACGGGGTTAACACTCTGGGAGCCGCTCTCGGGGCGTTATTTGCAGGGTTGGTCTTGGTTGAGTATTTGGGCTTGCGTGGGTCAACATGGGTGGCCAACGGTCTCAACATAACGGTCGGGACTGCTGCGTTGCTGTTTTTGCGCTCGCCAAGGGGGGTCGTTTCTGAACTTCCCGGGCCAACAGCAATCCCGACTTTGTTGCCAAGCAGTGTGACTGCTGTGGTCTTGTTTTGTTCAGGGTTGGCGACTCTGTCATACGAAATCCTCTGGTTCCGCGGGTTGCGGTATCTGGTTGGATCGAACAGCTACGCCTTTGCTGTCGTCTTGTTTACTTTTCTGTCCGGGCTTGGCTTGGGATCTTTACTGTTCAATGCTGCGTCGCGGCGCAGGTATCCAGAACGCGATCTTATGATTGTTCAGTGCTTGACGGCCGTTCTTGCGGTTTGTGGTGTCGGTCTGCTCTCTGTGATGCTTGCTGATGTTTCTTTTGAACAGCACGTCTCAATTTTTATGCCTGAAGTGCGATTTAGCCCCTGGTGGCAGCGACTCGGTATTAATCTATGCCTTTCGATTGCGGTTCTGCTGCCAGCCACATTATTTATGGGGCTGGCTTTTCCTCTCGCGACAAAACTATATCTGGGCGATGTGCAAAACCTTGATCGGCGTGTGGGAAGCTCCTATCTTCTGGCTAATCTGGGGAGTGTATTGGGCTCGATTGGTGCGGCAGTGATCCTGCTGCCTTTTTTGGGTGTTGTGCGTGGGACATTCCTTGTTGCAGGGTTGAACCTTGGTGCTGCTCTGTTCGTCGCCCTTAAACTACAACAGGATCAGCGCAGAACATCGTTGGGAGTGTTAGGCATCTCGGCTGTCCTGGTTACGGTCCTGTTTATTTTCCTGCCGCAAACCTTGACTGTTCGAGGCGAGGCTCTAACTGCACGGCAGGTGCCTGAAGAGATATTCCTTCGTGAGGGGGATGTGGCAACGGTCCAAGTCTTGAGGGATCGAGTCAATCAAACTCAAATGGCGATGGCGATTGACGGTTTTAAAATAGGATGGAGTGAAGGGTTTCGCGGTTCTCCCAGTCACCTGAAACAGACAATCCTCGCGGATCTTCCGTTGGTCCTGGATACTCGTTTGCGCACGACTTTGAGCGTTGGACTGGGGTCGGCCGGGACATTGGCGACACTCGGGAGTTATCCCGATCTGGAGCACTTGGATTGTGTTGAAATCAGTTCAGCTGTCGTTGAAGCTAGTAAGCTATTTGAGGAATCAGCGGTTTTGTCCGATCCGCGAACCACGGTCATTGTGGACGATGCTATTCATTACCTGCTGCGCTCGAATCAACGCTATGATCTGGTGGTCTCGGATGGCAAACAGGACCCCTTCTACTCCGGTAACGCTAATCTGTTATGCCAGGAGTTTTACCGCTATGTATTTGATCACCTCACCGAACAAGGCATGTTGGTGCAGTGGTTTCCTTTGAGTACCCTGAGCAGCGATTTACGCACGATCGTCGCAACCTTGTCGGCAACATTTCCGCACCTTGATGCTTTTTATTTTCCCCCTTATTCTCTTTTGCTGGTTGCAGGTAAAGAGTCTTTGCGGTCTCGGCCAATCATGCGCAAGGAGGCTTTTGAACTTTTGCCTGTTGCTGAGAGGATGTCGCTCTACAGCATGGGCTCGCCAGCCGATATTTTATCGAACTGGGTCGCGGGTCGAGATGATCTTTTGGCGGCTGTGGATGGTGCCCCAGTGAGCACTTGGGATCGTCTCATCCTTGACCACGCACCATTCAAGGCATCCTCCGCGGAATGGCAAGAAGCCTTTTCTTCAAACCTGCGCATGCTAGTAGGGGTTGCAAGTACGTTAGAGGCATCTGACTATCCATGGGGAGCCTCTGTGGATATGTCTCGGTTTGAGTCCATGCGTCTCATGCGCAAAGCGTGGCTTGCGCGTGTGGAGGGTCAGATGGACTTGGCGAATATGCTTGCGGAACAAGCTTTAGATATTTATCCTGGCAACAGTCAAGCCCGAGCCTTTCTTGTTAGTAACTTATTAAAATAGGCTAAATAGTTTTTTGTCCCTGTCTCGTGGTATATTCCTAAATGCATATGGGGTCAAGTCTTTACTCTTGATAACTTATGGCGAAAACTTTATCGTGGTA
>DDWE01000018.1:13770-34298 GCA_002345625.1 Desulfuromonadaceae bacterium UBA2294
TGGCCAGGCCTATGCGAATTGAGTATCCAGGTGCAGTGTATCATGTAACCGGTCGAGGTAACGCACGGCAAGATGTCTATCTATGTGAAGGGGATCGTGTGTGCTTTTTGGACATCTTGCGTCAGGTTAATCATCGTTACAACTGGATTTGTCATGCTTATTGTTTGATGGACAACCATTACCACCTACTTATCGAGACCCCTGACGGTAATCTTTCCAGTGGTATGCGCCAGCTTGGTGGTGTCTACACACAAAATTTTAATCGGCGTCATGGGCGAGTAGGGCACCTGTTTCAGGGGCGTTACAAGTCCGTTTTGGTGCAGAAAGAGAGTCATCTACTGGAAGCCGTTCGCTATGTGGCACTGAATCCGTTGCGGGCGGGTATGGTTAGTTCTGTCGCGGATTGGCCTTGGAGTAGCTATTTGGCAACAGTCGGGATGACGCTTCCTCATAAATGCTTGATAGTCGATTGGGTCCTCCAACAGTTTAGTGTGGACTCTGCTCAGGCGCAGAAACTTTATCAACAATTTGTTGCAGAGGGGATTGGGCAAAAAAGTATTTGGAATGAACTCAGAGGGCAGACCCTGCTTGGACAAGAGAATTTCGCGGAAACGCTAGGTTCTATTCTCAGTGGTCTCAATGCAATGACTGAAGTCCCTCGCAGCGAGCGTCTGGTCAACCGGCCATTGCTCAACGAATTGTTTGCAGAAGAAATAGAGGGTGATAAAAAAGTTCGAAACGATAAGATAGTTGAAGCTGTTGACCGCTACGGTTATACGCAGAAAGAGATCGCTGATTATCTAGGGTTTCATTACTCAACAATAAGTCGATTGATTGGAAATTATATGTCAAGAGTAAAGACTTGACCCCTCCTCGACCCCTCCTCTGCGGGGGGATTGCGTGAATCTTTTGAAAATCGGATTGATTTTTGCAGACGATAGTGTCGTGATGTTAACAGAAGGCATGCACCAGCATGCAGAACCGTGATAACCCAAGGAGAAAACCATGAAAAAGTACATGAAACCGGCAGTTGTTGGGAGTGGCAGCGTCCACCCCTGCTAAGTAGTTTGACGCAAAGGGTCGGCGATTAGCCGGCCCTTTGCTGTTATTTAACATAGCCCATACTCTTTCCGCATCTGCTCTAGGCTGTCCATTCTCTGATTTTTACTCTTCTCCTTATGAAGTCTTGCGTTTGGCTAAAACACGTCCAATGACAAAGGGGCGACCAATTGGCCGCCCCTTTGTTTACAATGGAACAGAATGACCAACCTTACTTGATCCGAACAGCAATATCGTCGCCGCCGGTGCTCATTGCGCCAGCAAAGGTGTCAACGATTCCGTTCGGACCGGCGGAATAAACCCAGACTGCCTCACCATTGACATCGAATTTCAGGGCGTTGACAAAATAAGCATTACCCCAAGGATCTGCCGTGACCGTTTTCAGGTAGGGGCCTTTCCAGGTTTGCGGCCAGCATCTATTGTCATCAAATTCAAGCAGATCGCTGATTCTCGAGGCGGGAGAGGTTTCAAAACCAAATGCGGCAAGATTAGCCGGCACGATTCCCTTTCCATGAAGAAGATTCAAGTTTGGCTGGCAATCCGCACCTTTATTCGGCCACTGACCTGTGTCTTTACGGAAAACCAGGATTGCCGTGTTGATTGATTTGGCGTCAGATGTTGCCCTGCTGATCTTTGCTTCATCAATCTGGCTGAAGATCATCGGTGCAAGGATGCCGGCCAGAATAGCCAGTATCGCAACGATCACGATGACTTCGATCAGAGTAAAGCCTGCGTCATTTCTTGCTTTTCTACCGGACATAGCATTCATTTCTGCCTCCTTGGATGGGGTGACTACAGTTCAGGTTGGCCAGTCTACCTGATTACAATGGATAAGTGACTTTTAACGCCGCCATTCATCCCGTAAATACCTACCCTTTAACTCACATGCCTTATCAGAAAATTACCGATTTTATCATCACTAGAAGTCTGCTCCCTAAGGAGTCTAAGCGCAATATAATTAAGCACTGCCCAGAGATTATACAATTAATTTCATGAGCCGCAATGTCGCATGAGGAGTTTATTGCAGCGCACTCTCAGCCGCACGATTGATCCCTCGTTCCCCCGGATGCGCTGTTCGTGCGCCTTGCGGATTTGTTCAATCGCATCGCTGTTCAGCACCTAAGGGTCAAAAAAATCACCAGTTCGTTCTTCTTTTTCACCCGGGTAATATTGGTTATGAGCCAACCCGGAGAAGGGAGTATCCCGAGCAGTGGGACGCCGCGTTTGACCGGGCGAATTTGTCGGAGATCAGGCCCCCGATCACCATCTTTGCGCTGGCTTTTTACCACATGCTTATTTAACCCGAATGCCAATGTCGTCGCCACCGGATGCCATGGCACCGGCAAATGTTTCGACAAGACCATTCGGCCCTGCCGAGTAGACCCAGACAGCGCCACCACTGACATCAAAGTTGCCGGGGTTGAGAAAATAGGCGTTGCCCCAGGGGTCGGCGGTGACCATTTTCAGGTAGGGCCCCTTCCAGGTATTCGGCCAGCAGTTATTGTCGTCAGTCTCAAGAGAGTCAGCGAAAAAGGCCTTATTCCTGGTATCGAATCCAAATGCGGCAAGATTCGACGGAAGGGTTCCATCTCCGGTCAGAAGGGTGAGATTTGGGGCGCATTCACCATCCTTGTTCGGCCATTGCCCGATGTCTTTACGGAAAACAAGGATAGCGGTGTTGATCGCCTTGGCGTCGGAGGTCGCACGGGTGATCTTGGCTTCATCAATCTGGCTGAAGATCATCGGTGCGAGGATCCCGGCCAGAATGGCCAGTATCGCAACGATCACGATGACTTCAATCAGGGTAAAGCCTGCGTCGTTTTTTACATTGCTTCCGGGCTTAGCATGCATTGCTGCCTCCTTCGATGGGGTGATTACCGTTCAGGTCGTTCGGCCGGCCGATCTGATTCCAATAGATTAGTGCCTTGTCATGCCGCACTCATTCCGTAAATGTCTGCTCTTTAATTCACGGGCCATGAAAATGCGGACGTTTAACCGTGTGGAGTCTGCGCTGCAAGACCGGTTAGCTTCATCTCAACAGGCTGCATGAAAATTTATTGCAGCGCACTTTCGACCGCACGATTGATCCCTTCGTTCCCCCAGATGCGCTGTTCGTGCGCCTTGCGGATTTGTTCGATCGCATCGCTGTTCAGCACGTAAGGGGTCAAAAAAATCACCAGTTCATTCTTCTTTTTTACCTGGGTGATATTGGAGAAGAGCCAGCCCAGATAGGGGATATCTCCCAGAATCGGAACGCCGCGCCTCACCGAGGTGAACTTGTCGGAGATCAGGCCACCGATGACCATGGTTTGCCCGGACATGACATCGACCATAACGTCGATCTCACGGACAGTGATGACCGGTTTGCTGCTCGACAGATCAGGAGATATCGACTCTTTCTTGACCTCAGTGATACTCGGGTGGACTTGCATGGTGATGTTGTTGTTGGCGGCGATGCTCGGGGTGACATCCAGGAACAGTCCGACTTCATCGATCTGCGGGGTGTTGATGACGATATCGGTGGTCGAGGTGCCGTTACCGCGTAAGACGGACTGGACCCAGGTGACCTCCTTGGTGGTCAGTTTGATCACCGCCTTTTGATTGTTGAGGGTCGAGATCTTGGGGCTGGAGAGCATTTTCACGTCGCCCTGCTCTTTGAAGGCGTCGAGCAGCAGGTCGAAGTTGTTGGTGTTGATGTTCAGCACAAAGGAGTTGGAGGGTGATGCCAGAGTCGGCATCATGTCGACGGCAATGCTCCCTTTCAGATTATTGAAGACATTGTTCCAGTCGATCCCCATGGAGAAGCTGTCGTTCAGTTCAATTTCCGCAATGTGAGCCTGGATCAGAACTTGCCGTTTGACCTCCAGTTCGATATCGGCCAGAAAGGCGCTGACGATCTCCATGGTGGCCGCCGGCGCGGTGACCTGGATCACTCCGGAGAGCTGGTTGGTGATAATCCGCGAGCCGGTTGTGGCGTCCCCATTCTTCATTGATCCGTTAACAATCGCTTCCACCCCTTTGATGGTCTCCGCCCAGAAGTCGTTGGAACCGGAGGTGGTGACGCTGACGTTCCCCTGACCACCACCGGAGGATGATGAGGACCTTCCGGAGCCCGATGAATCACTGCCGCTACCTGATGAGGTTGAGATCGACGCGTTGGTGGTGCTCGTCGAGTCGCGCTTGCCTTTGACGTAGTTGAGAACAAAAGTCCGGGTGACCGGGCGGGAAGGTCCAACGACGATGACTCCGTCCTCGACTCTGGCGCTGTAGTTCAGCGGGCGGAGCATAACGGCCAACAGATCCCCCAGCGGCTTATCCTTGATGTTCACCGTGACCCGACCGCTGGCGCCGGACTCGGCAACAATCGACATCGGACTCTTTTGTGAGAGAATGGCCAGCGCCTCGTGGAGGTCGACGTTCTTCAGGGACAAGGAGAAGAGACCCTGATTGATCTTTGCATAAGGATCGACCTTGGCAGCTGGTTGCGTCGGCTGTGCCGCCGGGATGTTGGCGTACTCCGGAGCCGCCAATGTGCTGTCGAATTTCTGCAGATCGGAAGAGGCGCACGCGCTCAGAATCAGGGCCAGAAGAAGGGTGGCCAGCCATTGAAAGGTCTTCATAGCTCTCCCTGCCTTATTGGTTTTCATTGAATAATTCGATTCTGCGGCGACCGGCACGATCTTCGACAATAACCGCATAAAGGGTGATTTCCCGGAATAACAGGCCACCGACCCGGTCGCCCGGGTTGACCAGCTGTCCGTTGTAAAGGGCCTGATAGACCCCGTTGCTGACAAAAATAGCGGATAAGCCCGTGCTGCTTTCAACCTTTGGCGTCGGCATTTTGTCACGTGGACTTCTGGCGGGGTTGCCGGAAGCGTGCGACGCATAGCGAAACGGGTCATGCCATTGCGGTTCCGGTTTCGGCTCATCTGCCGCGAAACTGGCCTCCGCTGCAGTCAGCAGTAAAAGAAGGATCAGGGCTCCGATGGTCAAGGTTTGATTAGCGCGCATGCGGTTCACCGATTGAAAAGAGATCGATCATCAGAGTTGCATTGAGCTTCCTCTCCCCCGGGGTCAGGGTCAGTTGCGAAATCCTCTTGTACGGGTCAAGCTTCTGGACCTGGTCCACGTACTGTGCAACCTGCCGGAAATCGCCGGAAAGGGAGACTTCCATCCGGGACATCTGCAGCGCCACGCCTTGGTCGCGGCCACGTCTCCCGCGGCTTTGCTGGGCGACGCTGGCCCGGGTTGTGACAACTTCGTGATCACGGATTCCGGATGTGCGCGCGCAGCCATAAAGGGCTTCGGTGAACGCGGCAATGTTTGTCTCGGCGCGATAGCGCTGCGCCAGCTCGGCCACTTCAGCCGCTTTTTGCTGCAGGCTGCTTTTCTCGGTTTGCAGCCTGGCGTATTCGGCACGCAGGTGCTGGATCGCCTGCTGGCGATTGACAAAATAGCCTCCGGCCAGAAGCAGGCCGAGCAGGGTGAAGAGGATGATCCGCTTCATCTTGGGTCCGCTCCTTTTTCGGCTGTTGTTCGACACATCACCTTGATCCGGATTTTTTTCTCATCACCGCTTCTGAGCATGGCGATGTCGGGGTCCTGCGTGCATTCGAGGTTCTGCACGCCATCCAGAGCGGCCATCAGGGTGGTGAAGATCTGCTTGTTTTCCCAGGGGGTTCTGTGCCGGGTGACGGCAAGGATTTCCATGCTCCCGGTTGTATCGTCCTGACGCAGGTTGATGCCGTCAAGCTCGATTTCGCGGGGGAGTCGTTCGGAAATCTCCTTGAAGATGGCATAGAGCGGCGGTGTGCTCTGCTCAAGTTTATTGAGGAAACGCAAGCCCTTGATCCGATTCTGATCGGCGGCTGCGGCTGCCTGCAACCCTTGCACGGCGCTGCGCTCAGTGGCCAGTTGCCGGTTGAGTTGCGAGGTGGTCAAGATGGAGTTGGCGGTGATGGCAATGAGCAGCAGCGCGATGAGTCCGCCGGCCGCAACGGCCATCGATCTGTTGTTGATCGCTGCCGCTTTTCCCGGTTTGGCCGGCAGGAAGTTGACCTGTTTTTGCGCACCGACCAGTCCGGCCAGAGGGGTAAAAGCGCGACTGGTTTCGCTGTGCCCGGCCAGCAGGTCGAAGGGGGTCACCTCAATATCCATGGCATCAATCAGAGATTCATCGAGCCCGGTACTCTCGGCTCCCGGTCCGCAGAGCCAGACCTTCTCCACCGGAGAGAGTGGATTGGCGAGCATATATTGTGAGTAAAGACCGTGGATGACGTTGAGGATGGCAAACAGGCGCCGCTTCTGGGCCCGGCCGCTCTCTTCCTGCTCATCCACCTCCCGGTCGGAATCAGGGATGGTCTGGATCTCGTGGTGCAGGATATCGGTCGGTGAAATAAAGATCGCCGCGACCGCATCATGGCTGATGTCGAAAATGGCCTGGGCCTGGATGATATTGTCACGATGGGGCGCAAAGGCGACGAGGTTCGCCTGCAGACCGGTGGAGACCGTTGCCAGAGGGAGTTTGGCTTCGCTGAAGAGTTGCTGCAGACGGGTGATGGTCTCGCGCGGGATCTGCTCCGCCAGATAGGCATCCTTGTCCTGTTCCGGGACCAAAGGGGTCAGCCGGAAGATCGGTTCACGCTCACCGGTCGATGTGGTGATGCTGCGCTGGACGATCTTCTCCACGTCGGACAGCGGCATCTCCTGCAGGCGGTAGGTGCTGACCTTCACCTGATCATTGGCGACCAGAAGGTGGGCCTGATCCGGTTTGCGTCCGCTGCTGGCGCCCAGGGCCGCAATCAGTTCAGCCAGAGTGCCGCCGTCGAGGGGGCCGGGGAGGACGGTCGTTGCCAGAACCCGGCCGGCTTCGGCGATCAGGGCGCGCAGTTCATGTCCGCGCTGGTCGATGAACAGCTGTACGGAATCTTTCATGGTTTCAGTCGATCCTGTAATAGAGCATCGGCGGATTTACCGAAAGTTCTCTGAGCCCGTCGCTGACAAAAATGGCCATGTCGTTGGTCTCTTCCAGCAGAAGACTGCAGTCGGCGTCACTAAAGAGCCGGCTGCGCAGGGTGGACTGGCCAATCGGCAAGGTCAGCGGAAAGCTGGTGTCGATGGCCTGAGCCACGGTCTTGGCGACTCCGGACTGGACGAGGCCGATATTCAGCCCGATACATCCGGTGCTGGCCGTCGCCACCCCGGAGCCGGTGCGATAAGTGGCCCGCAGGTTGGCGTAATAAACCGGAGTGACCTCGGTTGTCGCGGTCAGCGTAATATTCAGGTTTCCACGGATGCTGGCGGTAGGCCAGACATCCTTGCTCAGGATCTGCAGCTCCAGGGCAGAGTTCTCGTCGATGTCGTCAGCGGTGCCGAAGTTGCCGTCCGGGCCAGCGCTGCGCAACGTGGCTGCGACCTCCTTGCCGGCGATGAGCAGCGGCGGCGAGTGCACGCTGTAGACGATATCTCTCCCCCAGGCGTCACGCATGAAATTTACGGGGTCGCTTCCGCCCGGAAGATAGGAGCCGTTCCAGCCGATCCAGGCCCCCGAGTCGCTGATCAGGTCATCGAGAGTGTCCGGCAGGTCACCAATATCGCCGACAAAACCGTAGTCGCTGCGAATCCCCTGCTGGTAGAGGTTCGGGTCGCCGGCAATGGCGGTCTTTAAATCGGCCATCCGGGCGCGGGTCAGGGCGATCTCGTTACTCTCCCAGACCCGATAGACCATGGGGACCAGGGCCCCGGCCAGGATCGACATGATCGCCATGGTGACAATGATTTCGATCAATGTGAAACCGGCCTTGTTCATCAGTGCCCCTTTATGCTGCCGATGATGCCATAGAGCGGCAAAAAGATTGAGAGCAGGATGACCAGCATCATCGCCCCGAGGCAGATGACAATCAGGGGCTCGACGGCGGCGAACAGGCGTTTGACGGTCTCGCGCACTTCCTTGTCGAAGATGTTGCTGGAGCGGAAGAGAGCACCTTCGATGTTGCCGGTCTTCTCGCCCAAAGAGACCATGCTCAGCACCAGTTGCGGGATACTTCCAGTGGCGATAAGGGCGCCGGCGACGGTGCCACCACTGAGGATCGATTCGGTCACCTGTTCGAGGCGCGCGCGGAGCTCGGTGTTGTTGACCACGCCGGCGGCTGTGCTGAAGGTCGACTGGATGTCGAGACCGGAAGCTTGCAGGGTGGCCAGGGTTTTGAAATAGCGCGACAGGCTGATCTTGCTGATCAACTCTCCGGCCAGGGGGAGCTTGAGCTGCAGGTTATCGACGATACGGCGGATGGCCGGTCTCTTGGTCAGCAGGCGGTAGGCGGCAACTGCGGCCACGGCAGCCGTGCCGATGTAAAGGCTGTAGTTGCGGGCGAAATTGGAGATCGCCATCACCACCCGGGTCGGCAGGGGGAGGTCGGCCTTGAGGCTGGTGAGGACGCCGATCAGGGCCGGAAAGACAAAGACGAACAGGATAATAATCAGAAACCCCATGAAGCTCAGAACAATCGTCGGGTAAACCAGCATCGACCGGATCGATTTTTTGAACTCGATCTGCCAGTCGAGGTACTGCATCAGGTAATCGAGGCTCTGTTCCAGGGTGCCGGAGACTTCACCGGCACGGATCATCTGGATATAGTAGGAGGGGAAGACATCCGGTCGCTCGAGCATTGCTTCGGAGAGAGACATCCCGGACTGGACGCCGCTGGAGAGCGACAGGAACACCGGTGCCAGGATTTTCCGGCTGCCGCCATCGACCACATCCTGCAAGCCGGTCACCAGGGAGATGCCGGAAATGACAATCTGTTGCATCAGGTAGGTCAGGTTCAGCAGGTCGGTTTCGCGAAAGCGGGGGGTCGACAGAGTGGACCAGGAGATTCCGAGGCTTTTTTTTGCCTCGATCAGGGTCAGCCCCTGCATCCCCAGGGTTTTTTCGAGGACGCTCTCGTCCTGTGCGACAATCTTTCCGACCAGGATATTGGAGCTCGGGTCGATGGCGCGATAGGAGTAGGTCGCCATCAGCCGGCCGATCGCGCAATGCTGCGCACTTCTTCGAGGGTTGTGATCCCCTGAAGAACCTTCTTCAGCCCGATTTCGCTCATGCCGCGAAAGCCGTTGTCGATGGCCGCGCCGCGAATGGCATCGATGCTCGCCCGGGCGTTGATCAATTCGCGAATCTGTCGATTGACCTTGAGGATTTCGTAAATAACCGTACGCCCCTTGAAGCCGCTGTGATCACAGGCGTTGCAGCCGGCTGGCTTGTACAGGGTGTGTTGTGCGGGGTCGGCACCGGCGGCCGCATAGACCGGGCTTTCGGCCGGGAGCGGCACCTTGCACTGGGGACAGAGCAGCCGGGCCAGACGCTGGGCAACGATGGTGTCGATGGTCGAGGAGACCAGAAAGGGGTCGATGCCGATATCGGTCAGACGGACGATGGTCGAGGCGGCATCGTTGGTGTGCAGGGTGCTGAACACCAGATGGCCGGTGAGGGCAGCCCGCACTGCAAGCTCGGCGGTTTCGGCGTCGCGCATCTCGCCAACCAGAATGACGTCAGGGTCCTGGCGCAGGATCGAGCGCAGTCCGGTGGCAAAGGTCAGGCCGGCCTTGACGTTGACCTGGGCCTGGCGGGCGAGGGGGAGATGGTACTCGACCGGATCCTCGATGGTGAACATATTGCGACTGACACTGTTGATCATCGACAGAAAGGAATAGAGGCTGGTGGTCTTTCCGGACCCGGTCGGTCCGGTGACCAGAATCATGCCGTAGGGCAGAGCCAGCGCCTCATTGATCCGGTCGATGTCTTCCTCGAGAAAGCCGAGACTTTCAAGCCCGACCAGCACCTGGGATTTGTCGAGAACCCGGATGACGATGTTTTCGCCACCGAGGACCGGAAATGAGGAGATGCGCAGATCGAGCCCGCGGTTCTTGTAAAAGAATTCGGCGCTGCCATCCTGGGGGACACGGGTTTCGGCGATGTTCATCCGCCCCATGACCTTGATGCGCGAGACAATCGGGTTGAGCAGCTTTCCCGGCAGGAACATGCCGTGATGCAGGACACCATCGACCCGGTAACGGATCCGTACGCCCTTCATGTCGGGATTGATGTGGACGTCGGTGGCGCCGCGGCGGATGCCATTGATCAGGATTTTTTCGACCAGGTTGACCAGAGGGGAGTGGGGGGAGTCGAGTTCGGCCTTGTGCAGATCGGCGCTCTTCTGAAAGATGGCGCTGCTTTGCTGGACCAGATAATCGATCTCATCCGGAATATCCTGACCGGGTTCCTGATTGTCGGCTGCTTTGGGGGTGTCTTGCTGGGTGGCGGAGAGAACTTTGAACAGGTTTTTCTGGCTGATGAAGCCAAGACCGAACAGAACCGAACCGAGAAGTTCACCGGTTTTTTTCTGTTCGTCAAGCGCAATTTGCAGCTGGTCCTCGGTAATGAAACCGTTTTCCAGCATGATGTCGCCAATCCGTTTGCGTGGTGGCATAGAGGCGTCCCTGATGTTCGTTAATGATAACGCTCTTGGACTGCCTCTAACTATAGAAGGGTAATTGCGTAATCGCAAGGTGAAATCTGTTGTTATTCCGGAATCTTGTGCCTCCTGTCAGAGCGATTAAACCTTACCTTTTTACTCTTATATCGTGCCGTCTGGTCTAGGCACCCTGTGCAAGGTGGAACGTTTACTTTGAAGAGGGTAGCGGGGCGATGGCAATGTCGTCAAAAAAGACCGGCTCGCGCCCCTTGGCCCCTTCACGAAACAGAAGCAGGTGAATCATATGTGCTTCCGGAGCGGTTTCGATATCAAAGGAGGCCTCGGTCCAGTCATTGCGGCCGGTGAGCCGCACGCCTTCACTGGTGCGCACCTGATACTCCTGCATCTGCGCGGACGTGAACTGGTCACCGATCCAGAGAAATTCGCGGAATTCGATGATGCCGAGACCGGCCGAGGCTCCTTCCGGCAGGTCGGTTTTCAGCTGTGCGCTGACACGGTAGCGGGTGGATGGCTTAACGGCAACGGGGGCGAAGAAGGCGACCGACTCCAGGTCGCCGATGCTGCGCAGGCTCCAGCAGCGTTTGCTCTCCGGGCGATTGTCGGCGGCAATGCCCGAGGTGCGGTTGAGATGGTCGATAAAGCTGTTCCAGAAACGCAGTTCCTCCGTGCTCTCCTCCGGGCGGACATCGCCGATCCGCGGAAAGAGTGACAGCTGCGGTTGGCCTTCAAAGTTTTCACTGATCGGTGGCGTCGGTGGTTGCGGTTCATCAAGCGCAGTGTTGGTGCGGCCATAGTCTTGACGGGAGAGGGCCGGTGGCGCATCGATGGCGGCACTCTCCTGGCTCGGCGTCTCCGTTGTCGGGGCGTCCCGGTCACAGGCGGTGAGCAGTGAGCAGGAGAGCGACAGTAGTAGTAAAAGAGTACAAAGGTGGTGGCTTCGTAAGTCAGACATCGAGGGGGTCTCCAAGGGGTTGTTGATCCGCGGACATTCTAGGGGAAAGACCCGGCACAGACCAGAAAAAAGCGGCCTGCCCAGCACGGTATTGAATGGGTCTGTCGACTCTGTTATGCTGGCGCCGGTATTTTTCGTAATGATGCAGGATCGATAAGGGAGTCAAGCATGTTTCGTGACACATTTTGCCGGATCGTTCTGATCTGTTTCTTGCCGTTGCTGCTGTTTGCCTGTACCAGTTCCGAGGATAAGGCACAGGCGGAATATACCCGTATCGATGCGATCGAAAAGGGGGGTGATGTCGATCAGGCCTTCCCTCTTTATGCAAAACTGGCACAGCAATATCCTGAGACCCCGGCCGGCAAGCAGGCGACAGCAGCCCTGGAACGGATTGCCAGGATGCGTGATGCCGCTGTCGGGGTTGAAATTGCCAAGCAGGTCGAGCGTCTGCGGTTGACTCTGGATGGGTACAACAGCATGTTTGGTAAATTGCCGGCTTCGAGCAAGGAACTTGATGCCAGCGGCTACTTTTTTGACAGCAAGTACCTTGGCGAGATTGTTCCGGCGGGGCACACGACCTATCTGTTGCTCGATGGCAAGGACGGCACCCGCATCTGGTCGACCCGTCAGGGTGTGGCCAGCGCTTATGTTGCTGGTATGAGCGGTGCGCTGCAACGGGTGGAGCAAAAGCAGGTGGCCCGTGAGATTGCCGATGGCTATCGGCAGGTTGAGCAGATTGGCAACCTGGTGATTGTGGCGCGCAAGTAAGCCTCGTTTGGCGTTCTCAATAAAAAGGCCCGCGACAACGGTGATGTCGCGGGCCTTTTTGCTTTTTGCGCAGCAGCCTGTTCAGCCGCCATATCGCTGCAAAAAAGCGAGCAGAGTGCGGTTGAAGGCCTCCGGTTGCTCGAGGTTGACCATGTGTCCGGCGTCGGCCAGCAGTGCACACTCGGCATGGGGGAGGTCGTGGCACAACGTCTGATAGTGTTCCAGCGGCATCGCCTGATCGTCACTGGCGCTGATGACCAGGGCCGGCAGGTGATAATCGGGCAGCATTGCCACAGAGTCACGGCGATCACGCATGGCGCGTAAAGCGGCGATCAGGCCATCGGCGCTGATCGCGTCCATCCAGCTGCGGACCTTGACCGGTAGTTGCGGGTGCCGTTGCGCGGTTTGCGGCGCAAAGACCAGACCGGCAAAGGTCGCGGCGACCAACTGGGCGTTACCACGTTGGACGGCAGCGATCAGGTTGTCGCGCTTGGCGCGCCCGGTGTCGTCGTCGGCGGCGGCACGGGTGACGATGAACAGGGCGGCGCTAAGGCGCTCGTAATAGCGTTCGAGCAAGTTGAGCAGCACGTAGCCGCCCATGGACATGCCACCGATCACCGCCCGATCAACGCCGAGGTAGTCGAGCAGGACGATGATGTCGTCGGCATAGCGGTCCATACTGCCGTTTGCATCGCCGGCGGAGTCGCCAAAACCACGCAGATCAGGGAGGATCACCCGGAAGCCGGCATCGACCAGCGGTTCGACCTGCGGTGCCCACATCTGTCGGTTTAAGGGGAAACCGTGGATGAGGACCACGGCCGGTCCGGTGCCGAAGTCATCAAATGCCAGTTTTTCACCATTGAGGGTTCTTTGCATAGGGCCTCTGGAAGAGGGTTGCTTCAAAGCGTTCTTCAAAGTTCACGGATAAAGGCTAAAAGCGGCCTCACGCTCGTTCGCTGACACTCACTTAAGTCGCAAAGACACAAAGAAAAGCGGTTCGGGGTTCAAGTCATGAGCTTTAACCTTTGTGAACTTTGTGGCTTTGTGTGGGAAAACGCATTTTTCCTTGACTTGTTTTACGCTGTTCTCAGTGTTTGAATGAACTCTGTGGTGAAGGCTATTCAGGTTTAGTCTGCTGTAGCCGCTGTCAATCGCTCCAGCAGCTCGCGGCCACGCTCATCGCCGCAGCCGGTCAGGGGCAACAGCTGCCAGCCGTCCCCGTCACGGACCACGCCGATCGCCCGGTAGCGGACCGTAAAGGCGGCGTAAAGCCCGAGTACCAAAAGAATCGAACCGGCCCAGACCAGTGGCTCGCCCGGGTCTTTCGACAGCTGGAAGCCGGAATAATAGAAGCCGAACTCGTCCTGGTTCCAGGCTGTCTGGTAGATGGCGATGCCGCGATGCACCAGAGGGTGGTTGACCTCAACCAGCGCCTGCTTGACCACCTGCCCATCCTCCAGAACCGATACCTTGCTTTGATACTGACGGATCACCGGGTCGCGGAAACCGGTCAGGCGCAGCAGGAGTTGCTGATCGAGAAAGTTGGGGATCGGAGCCTCTTTACTTCTGTTCGACGGCGTCAGGTAGGTGCCGATCTTGCGGCCATTTTGTAGAATATCGAGGGTCAGGGTCTGGTCAAAAGGGACAAAGCGGACCACCTGTGCCGTCAGGCCGGGGAGCGGCAGATCGACACTCTCCCCCTCGCGAGTAATGATGTCGGCGAGCTCGGTCTTGCTCATCGGCTCGTAGGCACTAAAACGGACATCGATAGGGTAGTACTGCAGTTGAAAGTCATCGAGGCGCAGGGTGAAGCCGAGCGGGGTATCCTGCTCTGTGCCCCAGTCGAAGTACTGGTCGCTGGTTTCGCCGACAGCGATCTGCGTGGTACCGATAAAGCCGAAGCTGGAGAGGGTACCACCAAGCAGGATCAATAGCAGGGAGAGGTGGACCAGGGTCGATCCCCAGCGTCCGGGACGTCCGCGCCAGGCCAGGACGCCGTCGGGCAGCGCAGTCAGATGAAATCCGGCAGACTGCAGCAGTTCGGTCGGATCGCTGTTGATCGATACCGTGCCGCTGTGTGTCGCCAGGCGGTCGCCAAGGCGCTGGCGGTCGGCGAGATTGCGGCGCAGGGTTTTCCAGGTGCAGGCCAGCAGGTTGAGGGCGAGCAGGAGCAGCAGCAACCGGAACAGCGGCGACTGGTAATACAGTTCGTAGCGGTTTTCCTCAAGCGGCTTGATGGTGCCGAGGGTTGCGCTGGTCGCCAGACCCAGTAGCAGGACAATCGTCAGGCGAACCGAGGTGAAAAAATCGAGCCAGCGAAAATTGGCCATGAAAAGGTCTCTTCGGGTGTCTAGTGTAGTAGTTTGATGAAGGACGTTGCGGTGGCGAAGTAAATCAGGATACCGGTGATGTCGTTGGCCGTCTGCACGAAGGGGGCGGCTGCGATCGCCGGATCGACACCGATGCGCTTGAAGAAGGCCGGGGCCAGGACCCCCATGGTGGCGGCGACGGTGATCGCCATGATCATGGCAAAGCCGACGACGAGGCCGAGATAGGGGTTGCCGTGCCAGGCCCAGGCGATGAGGCCGACGGCGAGGCCGCAGACCATACCCATGACAACGCCGACGCGCATTTCGCGAAAGATAACCCGGCGGATGCTCCCCACATCAATGCGGCCGGTGGCAAAACCGCGGACGACGATGGTCGCCGACTGGCCGCCGACGTTACCGCCCATGCCGGTGATGACCGGGATAAAGGTGATCAGGGCAATGACATCCCGCAGGGTGACCTTGAACCGCCACATCAGATAGCCGGTGACAACACCGCCGAGCAGGTTGGTCAACAGCCAGGGCAGGCGCAGCCGGGCGATGCGCAGCGAGTCGTAGCCGAGCAGCAGCTCCTCGTCGTTGGCACCGGCCATTTTGTAGATATCCTCCGTCGCTTCGCGGCGGATAACGTCGATGATGTCATCGACGGTGATGACCCCCATCAGCTTGTTGGTGTCGTTGATGACCGGGATGGCGAGGATGCTGTATTTTTCCACCACCCGCGCCACCTCTTCCTGGTCGACATCGGTGCGGACGCTGATGACCTCGCGGACCATGATTTCACTCAGGGTCTTTTCGGGGGAGACGGTGAGCAGCTTGCGCAGGGAGAGCACCCCGACCAGGTGATTGTGGGCATCGGTCACATAGAGATAAAAGACCATCTCGACGTGCTCGGCCTGATGGATGGCGTCGATGGCCTGACGGACCGTCATCTCTTCGGAGAGGGAGAAGATCTCCGTCGACATGATACCGCCGGCGCTGTCTTCGTCATACTGGAGCAGTTGCTCGATCTCTTGCGAATCGACATCCTCCATCGCCTGGAGAATCTCTGCCGCCAGCTCTTCCGGCAGGTTCTGGATAACGTCGACGGCGTCGTCGTAGGCCATCTCTTCCAGCACCTCGGTGATGGCCTCTTTTTTCAGGTCGCCGAGCAGTAGAGCGGAGACCGCCGGATCGAGCTCAGACAGAACCGTTGCCGCCAGCTCCGGGTCGTCGATCAGGGTGAAGAGGGTGTGTTGTTCCCGCAGCTCAAGATCACGGAACAGGTGCGCAACATCGGCCGGATGGGTCTTCAGCAGCAGATTGGCGAGGCTCGGGCTGGCATCACGGCGGATCAGCCGGCGGGCGGTCTCGAGCAGTAGCTGGTGTCTCTGGTCCATCGGCGCTCTCCAAAGGTGGGTGCGATCGAAATCGGGCAAAGGCAAGAGGTTTTCATTGCAAGCCTGACATGCTAACACCGCCGCTTTACTCAAGTCAATCGGGCGGGCGCTTGTCGGATGCCTTGTCAGGGGGACAATTGATTGGTAGAGTTTCACACCTAGAATGGGCTTATAACTTGAACAAAGACTCTTGGCCACTAGAACGCGAAGAAAACAAGGCCAAAGATGTTTTTGGACGCAGATCAAATCTGATGAACGCAGATAAGATCTATTGGGTCAAATACTGGTAAAAACCTAGGGGTTTAAAATCTGCGTTCATCAGATTTGATCTGCGTCCAATTGCTTTTCGCTCTTTTTGTGCTGTTTCACCAGGCACGAAGGTGTCAGGAAAAGCAAAAGTATGTCACATAGCCGGGAGGTCATATTCTGATGACGGATCGTTTCGTTTGTGTCCATGGCCACTTTTATCAGCCGCCGCGCGAGAACCCCTGGCTTGAATCGGTCGATCCCGAAGACTCCGCCGCTCCGTTTCACGACTGGAATGCGCGCATCGCCGAGGAGTGCTACGCGCCGAATACGGCGGCCCGCATTCTGGATGAACAGGGGCGGATCTGCCGCATCGTCAACAACTTCAGCCGGATCAGTTTCAATGTCGGCCCGACCTTGATGAGCTGGTTGCGTCGGCATCATCCGGAGACCCTTGCCGCCATGATCGCTGCTGACCAGGCAGCGCAGGCCCGTTTCTCCGGCCACGGCAGTGCCATCGCCCAGGTTTATAATCACCTGATCATGCCTCTGGCCAACCGGCGCGACAAGATCACCCAGATCCGCTGGGGGATCGACGACTTCCGCACCCATTTCGGCCGGATGCCGGAGGGGATGTGGCTGGCGGAGACTGCGGTCGATACCGAAACCCTGGAGCTTTTGGCCGAGGCCGGCATCCGCTTCACCATCCTCGCTCCGCATCAGGCGCGCCAGGTGCGCAAAATCGGTGATGTCGCCTGGCAGACGCCGAAGCGTCTCGCCACCGGTCAGCCGTATCGCTGCCTGTTGCCCTCCGGGCGGGAGATCGCCATCTTCTTTTACAACGGCGCTCTGGCCAGTGATGTTGCTTTCGGTGATTTGCTCAAGGATGGCGGCCGGCTGGCGCGGCAGATCGTGCAGAGCTTCAGCCGCGACGCCGCACCGCAGCTGGCGCACTTTGCCACCGATGGGGAGACTTTCGGGCATCACCATCGCTTCGGTGAGATGGCTCTGGCTTACTGTCTTGATCACATTGAGCAGGACAATCAGGCCGAGCTGACGGTTTACGGTGCTTATCTGGAGAAGTTTCCTCCCACCCAGGAGGTGCGCATTCGCGACAACACCTCCTGGAGTTGTGCCCACGGCATTGAGCGCTGGCGCTCGGACTGCGGTTGTCGCATCGATTTACAACGCAACTGGCGGCAGAACTGGCGGGCGCCGCTGCGTGCCGCCCTCGACTGGTTGCGCGATGAACTGGCCGACCTGTTTGTGGCCGAGGCGGCGCAGTTATTCCCCGACCCCTGGCAGACCCGCGACGAGTACATCGCCGTGCTCCTCGATCGCACGCAGGCGCGTGCATTTTTGACGGTGCAGGCGAAGCGCCCACTCGATCAAGCGGAAACAATGCAGGCTCTTGGGCTGCTGGAGATGCAGCGCCAGGCGATGGCGATGTACACCAGCTGCGGCTGGTTTTTTGACGATGTGGCCGGCCTGGAGAGTCAGCAGATTTTACGCTTTGCCGCCCGCGCTCTGCATCTGGCTGCCGATGCCGGTCAACCCGGACTGGTTGAGCCGTTTCTGCAGCGTCTGGCCCTGGCGCCGAGCAACGATCCGCAGTGGCGTGATGCCCGTCACCTGTTTGAGGAGCGGATTCTGGCCAACCGTGTCGACCTGGCCCACGTCGCCGCCCATCACGCCATCGCCACCGGCTTCTCCACCCGGCGTCAGCCGTCGGTCGAGCCGCTAGCCATTCACTGCTATCAGGCCCGCGAAAGGCAGCTTGAACAGCATGTGGCTGAGGGTGCCCGCCTCTGCCTTGGACTGGTTGAAATTACCTCCGGCATCACCTTCGAACAGGGCACCTTTCTGTTTGCCGTGCTGCACATCGGCGGCTACAGCCTCAATGCCGGACTCCTCCCCTACCGTGATGACGCCCACTACACGGCGTTTCGCAGCCAAGTGCTGCAGCCGTTTCGCGACGGCGATGTGGCGGAAGTGTTGCTGCAGCTTGATCGTCAGTTTGGCGCCGCCAGCTACAATCTCTGGCACCTGTTTGCTGACGAGCGGCGCAGTATTCTCGACCGGATCATGTCCGACACCCTGCACAGTGTCGAGAATGAATTCCGGGCGATTCATGACCGACATCTCAACATGCTCCGCTTTTTGCGCGATCTCAACGTGCCGTTGCCGCCGCAGCTGACCATTCCGGTCGGCAGCGTGCTCAACAGTGATCTGCAACGGGCTCTGTCCAGCCACCCCTGTAACATCAAGGTGCTGCATTCCGCTATCGAAGAGGCCCTCTCTCTGGGGGTTGAGCTCGACAAGCCGGCGCTGACCCATGCTGTCGGTCGCCGTATCGCCGAGTTGCTTGATGATGTTGCCGCCGCTCCGCAGGATCGCGGTCGACTTGATGCAGCCAGTGATTTACTGGAGCTGCTCGATACCTGGAAACTGCCGGTCGATCTCTGGCGCGCCCAGACCCGCTTCTTTGAGCTGTTCGGCGGGCAGCCGGCGTTAGCAGTGCCGGCGGAAGCGGTAGCTCTGGCGGAGTGGTTGAAAGTACGGTTGGAGTGACAATGTCGGATCGATCGGTCGGAGCTGACGGATCGGTCCGATCTAGTTATTCTTAAACCTATCCCTTTCTGCTATTCTACCTGCCATGCAGTTTCAGGTCTCGGATGCCATCATTTTACGCCACATCGATTACGGCGAAGCCGATCGGGTGGTGACCTTTTTCACCCCGCAGCAGGGGCGCTGCAAGGGGTTTGCCCGCGGTGCGCGCAACAGCCGTAAACGCTTCGGCACCGCGTTGGAGCCCTTCGCCCAGGTGCGCGTGCACTGGTCGCCGGCCAAGGGGAGCGGCCTGCCACCCCTGCGCGAGGTGGAGCTGATCGATTTGCGCGTCGGTCTGCGCTCCGACCTGTTGTCGCTGGCTCTGGCCGGCTACGGTTGCGAGCTGGTTGAGGAGCTGGTCGGCGATGATCCCGGCCACCCGGATATTTACCAGCTGCTGCGGGCGTTCCTCGACCATCTGGCGACGGCCGGCCCCTCGCCGACGGCGCGGCTGCTGTTCGAACTGCGGTTGTTACACCAGATCGGTTATGTGCCGCATCTGCTGCACTGTGCCGAATGTTTCGGTCCTTTGGCCGACGAGGTTGCCTTCGATCCGCATCGCGGCGGCAGTCTTTGTGGCGGTTGTGCTCCGGCCGCCGGCGGAGTGCGCCTCGGGTTGACCACGGTCGGTTCTCTGGCCCGCCTGCTGCGCTCCCCACCGGAGCAGTTTGCCGGCATCAACCTCGGTGAGCGGACTCTGGCTGAGGGGGGCGCCGCTCTGGCCACGGCCCTGAATATCCACCTGTCGCGACCGCTGCGCTCTTTGCGTTTTCTACGTGAAATCAGTCGCGCTTTCGAGGGGTGATCACCCCTTAAAACAGGCGGTTTTTTGGCAATACGCCTGTTGACAGCCGGCGATCAAAGAGGCTAGAATTCCGGGTCCGGCATCTGTATACAGCATACAATCTTTCGCACGCGGCGACGACGTCTGTCGCGGCCGTTTTATCTGGAGGTATCGTGACTTTTCAAGATCTGATTCTCGGACTGCAGGCCTACTGGGCCAAGCAGGGCTGTATCATTCAGCAGCCCTACGATGTTGAGAAAGGGGCCGGTACCTTCAACCCGGCGACCTTCCTGCGTGTCCTCGGCCCCGAACCGTGGAATGTCGCCTATGTCGAGCCGTCGCGGCGTCCGACCGATGGCCGCTATGGCGAGAACCCGAACCGTCTGCAGCACTACTATCAGTTTCAGGTGATTCTCAAGCCGAATCCGCACAACATTCAGGAGCTTTACCTCGAGTCGCTGAAGACCTTCGGTCTCGATCCGTCCAAACACGACATCCGTTTTGTCGAGGACGACTGGGAGTCGCCGACCCTCGGTGCCTGGGGCCTCGGTTGGGAGGTCTGGCTCGACGGCATGGNNCCCAGTTCACCTATTTCCAGCAGGCTGGCGGTATCGATCTCAAGCCGATTGCCGGCGAGATCACCTACGGTTGCGAGCGCATCGCCATGTATCTGCAGGGGGTCGATAATGTCTACGATCTCGAGTGGATCAAGGGGGTGAAGTATGGTGATGTTCATCACCAGACCGAGGTTGAATTCTCCAAATACAACTTCGAAGAGGCCGACACCGATATGCTGTTCAAGCTCTTCGAGATGTACGAAGGGGAGTGTATCCGTCTGTCCAAGGCCGAGCTGGTCTTTCCGGCCTACGATTTTGTTCTGAAAAGCTCGCACACCTTCAACCTGCTCGACGC
>DDWE01000011.1:0-5811 GCA_002345625.1 Desulfuromonadaceae bacterium UBA2294
TGCACCCCCGCCCTGAAGCCTGAAGCATCAATCTTCCCCTGCACGGAGCCACGCCCGGACCTCTGCACCCAGGAATACGACCCGGTCTGCGGTCAATTACCCAAGGACAGAACCCAGACTGACTCCAGTGGCTGCAGTGCCTGCGGCGATGAGTTGGTCGATAGTTTTGTGCAGGGGGAATGGACAGAAGAGATCCGACCGCAAAAATAGGCCGATCAGCGTAGCAGACGCAAGGTCCCCTTGCGCGGTGCGTCCTTGCGATAGCGAACGATTTCACCGCTGATGGACACATCGGTACACCCGGGAAAGATGGGGAGCAGAGCAGCGAAGGGGATCTGGTTAAGGGAGAGGGTACACCCTTCCTGTGAGGTCAACTTCAGGTTGACCACCGCCTCACCACCGGCGCTCGTCACCTGTTGATTGATGACATCAGAAAAATCGATGCCGCGCAGAGGGAGCAGGGTCCAGAAGATAGACCAGCCCCGCTGCCTGGCGGCAAGCTGGCCAACGATCTCCAGTTGTTCGGACCCAACCGATTGCCCTCTGATATCAAGCAACTGCGGCGACAGGGATAACGGCACCTTTGCCGTCGCGAAACGGATCTCCTGACGGCTGCCGACACAACCGGCCAGCAACAGGAGCAACACTCCACCTGCCAGACTTCTCATGGTTTCCCACCGCCCGGCCCAGCCGTTGCCGCAGTAAAGGCGTACCCCTCCGCCAACAGTCGTTTATCAAGCCAGAACAGCGCCGTCCAGTGAATGGCATCGATCACCCGGATGCGCTCAACATACAGCGCCCGCCCAGGTCGATTGTCATAGGCATTCCAGAGCTGTTGCGGCAAGTTGTCTCGACTTCCGAGCCGGTCGGTGATGTTGCGATTGACCGGTTCATTGCCCGACGGCCGCACCGGTTCAACGGCAACCGCCTCGGCGCCACCCGAAAAAGCAGACAGCGCAACCGGAGGAGGAGTCGGTTTGCCGCCCAGAGTCAAGACCGGGCCAACCAGGACCGGTACCGGCAGATCGATGGCACCGATCGACACCACCGCAGACTGGCAGGCGGTCAGCAGCAACAACAGGCATATAGAGATCAAGCGAAACATCGAGGGTTCTCCGTTTATCCAGACTGGGGCAACTATACCCTAAAACCGGTTTCAATAACCATGAAGTCGGCACGACCGGACAAAAAATGTCCAGCGGTGATCTTGCTGAATTTCGTAACAGCCTGTGACATATGGGAAATTCAATATTTCCCTGCGCGGCGTTCATAAGCTGGTAAAATTTAAGACAGGTGAAGATATATTTTTAATGATTTCGGTAAAGTTCAATCCTCAGATCAAAAAACAGCAAGTCAGTCTGGAGGGTATCATGACCAAGGAAAACCGGGATGAGAAACGGGCACTTGAGACAGCCGAAGCGGCAAGGGAGACCGATTGGAAACAGCCGAGCTTCGTTGGCGAACTGTTCATGGGGCGCCTGCGCACCGAAATTATCTTCCCTTATCCGGAGCAAAGCGCCGAGGACCGCCGGGCCGGAGATGAGATCCTTGCAAAGGTGCGGGAATTTCTGGGCCACAGCGTTGACGCCGATGCCATCGACCGGGAGAAGGATGTCCCCAAGGACGTGATCGATGGGTTGAGCAAACTCGGCCTGTTCGGGATCAAGCTGCCGAAAGAGTATGGTGGCCTCGGTTTATCGCAGGTCAATTACAACCGGATCATCCAGCTCGTCGCCAGTCACTGTGCGTCGACGGCCGTGCTGCTCTCGGCCCATCAGAGCATCGGCGTTCCGCAACCACTGAAAGTTTTCGGAACCGACGCCCAGAAAAAAGCCTTCCTGCCACGTCTGGCCAAAGGGGGTATCAGCGCCTTCGCCCTGACCGAACCCGGGGTCGGCTCCGACCCGTCGAGCTTAAAGACGACCGCAACCCTGAGTGAGGATGGCAAGACCTGGACCATCAACGGCGAAAAGTTGTGGATTACCAACGGCCCCATCGCCGACCTGCTCATCGTTATGGCGCGGAGCAACGACCCGGCCGAGGCCCGGCCGGAGATCACCGCTTTCGTCGTCGAGGGGAACAGCCCTGGGCTGACCACCCGTCATCGCTGTGATTTCATGGGGTTGAAAGGGGTGCAAAACGGCCTGCTGCATTTCGACAATGTTCAGGTCCCCAACGACAATATTGTTCTGGAACGCGGCGCCGGATTGCGACTCGCCCTGCGCACCCTAAACGTCGGCCGCCTCACCCTGCCGGCTGCCGGCGGTGGCGCCATGAAACAGACTCTGGCCATCGTCCGCAAGTGGGCGGCAGAGCGCGTCCAGTGGGGAGCGCCGGTCGCCGAGCATGAAGCGGTCGCTAGCAAAATTGCCAGCATCGCCGCCGATACCTACGCCGTCGAAGCGCTCACCTGGATCACCTCAGCCATGGCCGATCAGGAACGCGCCGACATCCGGCTCGAGGCCGCCATCGCCAAACTCTGGTGTTCCGAAGCGACCTGGCGCGCCGTCGATGCCGGCATGCAGATTCGCGGTGGTCGCGGCTATGAGACCGCCGACTCCCTGCGCGGTCGCGGCGAGCAACCGATGCCGATGGAACGGCTCATGCGCGATGCCCGCATCAACCTGATCATCGAGGGGACCAGCGAGATCATGCGTCTGTTTATCGCCCGTGAAGCCCTCGACCCGCACCTGCGCGCCGCCGGTGCTTCGGCCACCTCCGGCAAACTCAACCTCGGCAAGGCGCTGCGTTTCTACGCCGGCTGGTATCCACCGCTGTGGCTGCCGGGCTCGGTGTCGACCAACGGCGCGACCATCCCGGAACGGTTGCGCGGTCACCTGCGTTTTGTCGAGCGCGGATCGCGTCGCCTCGCCCGTGACCTGTTCCACATGATGGCCCGCTACCAGCAGGGGCTGCAGAAACGCCAGCAGATCCTCGGTCGCCTGGTCGATTGCGGCGCTGAGCTCTTCGCCATGGCCGCCGTCATCTCCCGCGCCAGCGCCCCCGGCGCCCTGGCCGGCGATGACCGCCTCGCCGACCTGTTCTGCCGCAATGCCCGCCGGCGCCTGGACGACCTGCACCGTCGCATTTACCGCAATGACGATGCCTTTGCCCGCCACATCGCCGCCGAATTCATGGACGGCGACTATCCGGGTCTGAGTGAGAACATCATCAGCACCTGGAAGACGTCGGACAAATAGCCCCGCGTAAATAAAGGAGCTCGTTATGAACGTCACCATCCCTCAGCGCATTTTACAGCAGCTCGACCAGAACTCTGGACGGGTCGCCTTGCGCCACAAGGTCGGCGACACCTACAAACCGGTCAGCGCCGGCCAGGTTGCACAGCAGATCCGTCACTACGGTCGCAATCTCATCGCCCTCGGCCTGCAGCCAGGCGAACGGGTGGCGATCATGGCGCCAAACAGCCCGGAATGGGTCTACGCCGACCAGGGTGCCATGGCGGCCGGAGCAGTGAGTGTTCCGGTCTACCATACCGAGGGGATCGAGGCCCTGCTGCATATCGTCCGCGACTCCGGCAGCCGCGTCCTTTTCATCCGTTCTCAGCTTATGGCACAGGAGCTGACCGAGCGCCTCGACGACCTGCCGGACCTGCAACAGATCATTCTCCTCGGTGGCAGCCTGAACCGGCCGCAGGTGCTCAGCCTCAACGATTTCCTTGCCGGCGGCTCTGCCACAGAAGATGACGAGCTTGAGCGCCGCCTGGCGGCAGGGCGTGGTGATGAGCTCGCCACTCTGATCTACACCTCGGGAACCACTGGCCTGCCCAAAGGAGTGATGCTCAAGCATGACAACATCCTCGGTGCCGTCACTGCCGCCACCAGCGTCTTTTCCATCGGCCCTGACGACACCTGCCTCTCCTTCCTCCCCCTGTCGCACGTCTTCGAACGGGTCGATGGCTATTACCTGATGATGCTGCAGGGGGCGACCATCGCTTATGCCGAGAGCATCGACACCGTGCCGGTCAACCTGGTCGAAATCCAGCCGACGGTCGTCATCAGCGTCCCGCGCCTGTACGAAAAGATGTTTGCCCGGGTCATGGAACGGGTCCTGTCCGGCCCGCTGATTAAGAAACAGCTGTTTTTTGCCGGGCTGAAGATCGGTGGTCGTTACTCGAGAACCATTCTGGCCGGTGAGCAACCAGGCGCATTGTTGCGATTCGGTATCGCCGTCGCCCGCAAACTGGTCTTCTCCAAATTGCATGAGCGCCTCGGTGGCCGCTTGCGCTTTTTCATCTCCGGAGGGGCGGCGCTGGTGCGCAACGTCGCCGAATTTTTCCATGCCGCCGGCATCCCGATTTACGAAGGGTACGGGCTGACGGAAACCAGCGCCGGCGTCGCCGCCAATACGCCGGAGCACATGCGACTCGGCTGCGTCGGCCGCCCCTTCCCCGGCACAAAGATCCGCATCGCCGACGACGGCGAGATCCTGCTGCGCGGCCCCGGCGTCTTCAGCGGCTACTGGCAGCGTGATGAGCTGACCGCAGAAGTCTTTGTCGACGGCTGGTTTCAAACCGGCGACATCGGCGAAGTCGATGCCGACGGGTTTCTCGCCATCACCGACCGGAAAAAAGATCTCATCGTCACCGCCGGTGGCGAAAACGTCGCGCCGCAGAATCTGGAAAACACCTTCAAAAGTGATAAGTACCTCTCCAATGCCATGATCTACGGTGATGCCAAACCGTTTCTCACCGCACTTCTGGTCCCCAACTTCGAGAATCTTGAGAAGTACGCCCGCTTCAAAAAACTCAGCTTTCTCAACCATTGTGATCTGGTCAACCACCCTCAGGTGATCGACCTGATCCGCCGACGTATCGACCCTCTACAGAAGGATTTGCCGGCTTTTAATCAGGTTAAACGTTTTACCCTGCTGTCGCGTGACTTCACCAGCGCTGACGGCGAGATCACCCCGACCATGAAGCTCAAGCGCAAAGTGGTTATGAAAAACTTTCACCAGGTTCTTGAGGGGATGTATCTGGCCGAAGACCACGATCGCCATGACAGCGGCTTCTGCATTATTGAGGATAACGCTGCGAACAAAGGAGATACTCAATGAAAACCATTCAGCGCACGGCCGTGCTTGGTGCCGGAGTCATGGGGGCGGCCATCGCTGCCCATCTGGCCAACAGCGGTCTTGATGTGTTGCTGCTCGATCTACCGCCGAAAGAGCTCACCGATGAGGAGGTCCAACGCGGCCTGAGCCTCGACAGCCCGCTGGTGCGCAATCGCGCCGCCACTGCTGGCCTGCAGGCGGCCATCAAGGCACGGCCGGCCGCCTTCACCCAGGCCCGCAACGCACAGCGCATCGTCACCGGCAACTTCACCGACGACCTGCCCCGCCTGGCCGAGTGTGACTGGGTGATCGAAGCGGTCATCGAGCACCCGGGGATCAAGGCCAAGCTGCTGCAGAGTATCGTGCCGCATCTGGCAAAAGATGCCATCCTCTCCTCCAACACCAGCGGCCTATCGATCAACGCCCTCGCCGAAGGGCTTCCGGCCGAGGTTCAGCAGCGCTTTCTGGTCACCCACTTCTTCAACCCGCCGCGCTACATGCACCTGCTGGAGGTTGTCCCCTGCCAGGCCTGCGATCCGCAGCTGGTCAGCGATCTCTCCGAGTTCATCGCCTTGCGTCTCGGCAAGGGCGTCGTGCCGTGCAAGGACACGCCGAACTTTATCGGCAACCGCATCGGCGCCTACAGCCTGTTCAACGCCATGCGCCACATGGTCGAACTCGGCCTGACCCCCGAGGAGGTCGACGCGGTCAGCGGCCCGGCGACGGCACGGCCAAAATCGG
>DDWE01000011.1:5829-19062 GCA_002345625.1 Desulfuromonadaceae bacterium UBA2294
CTGGTCGGGCTCGACACTCTGGTCCATGTCGGACGCAACACCTGGCAGCTGCTGCCGGATGACCCGCAGCGCGACGTCTTCCAGCCGGCCGAATTTCTGGTCGCCATGGTCGAGGCCGGTCTGCTCGGCGACAAAAGCAAGCGCGGCTTCTACCGCAAGGAAAAGGGCAAGGACGGCTCAGAGCTGTTCTACTTCGATCTGGCGAGCAAAGAGTACAAACCGGCGCAAAAGCCGAAGTTCCCCTGCACCAAGGAGGCACGATCACTCGACGATCCGGGCGAGAGGCTGCGTTCAGTGCTGGCCGGTGACGATAAAGGGGCACAGTTTGCCTGGCGTAACCTGCGCGACACCCTGCTCTATGCCGTTCAATGCCTGCCGGAGATCGCCGATTCGATCATCGATGTCGACAACGCCATGCGCTGGGGCTTCAGCTGGGAGATCGGCCCCTTCGCCATGCTCGATGCCATCGGCGTCGACGCCTTCAACAAACGGCTGGCAAGCGACGGCATCGCTGTGCCAGAAGCACTGCAGGCCGTCAGCAGCTTCTACCGCCTCGAAGCCGGTCAGGAGCAGGCCTTTGATCCGGAAAAAGGTGCCTGGCAGCCGGTTCAGCGCCACCCGGCCGAGATCCGTCTCGATATCCTCAAGCGTAGCGGCGGCGAAATCGTCAAGACTGACAACGCCTCGCTGCTCGATCTTGGAGACGGCGTCTTTGGGCTTGAATTCCATTCGAAGATGAACAGCATCAGCCCCGATATGTTGGAGCTGCTGCAACAGGCGGTGCGACGGGCCGAAAATGATGGAGTCGGGCTGGTCCTCGGCAATCAGGGTGCGCTCTTCTCCGCCGGTGCCAACCTCGGCGTTCTCGGCATGGCGCTGGCAACGCGCAACATCGAAGCGGTGCGCGGCGCGGTGCGCGGTTTCCAGCAGGCGTCCATGGCCCTGAAGTACGCCCGGGTTCCGGTGGTCGCAGCCCCGTTCAATGTCGCCCTCGGCGGCGCCTGCGAGCTCTCGCTGCACGCGACAGCGATCAATGCCCACAGCGAAACCTACATGGGGCTGGTCGAAGTCGGCGTCGGTCTGCTGCCGGCCGGTGGCGGCTGCAAGGAGATGACGTTGCGCGCGGTGGAACAGGCCCAGCTTTACCAGACCGACATCTCGCCATTTTTGTTCAAATCGTTCGAAAACATCGGCATGGCCAAAGTCTCCACCTCGGCAGCCGAGCTGTTCGATCTCGGTTATCTGCGCCGCGGCGACCGCATCTCAGCAAACCTCGACCGGCTGCTCGACGACGCCAAACAGATGGTGCTGGCGCTGGCCCGCGGACATCAGCCGCCGCAGCGCGCCAAGCAACTGCCGGCACCGGGGCGGGATGTCGCCGCCTCGATGAAGACCCGGCTGTGGAACCTGCAGCAAGGAGGGTTCATCTCGGCCTATGACGCCGTCGTTGGCGGCACCATTGCCGAGATCCTGTGTGGTGGCGATATTCCGGCCGGCACCCTGATCTCGGAAGACTACCTGCTCGAACTGGAGCAGGAAGGCTTCTTGAGCCTCTGCGGCAACCCGCAGACCGCCCAACGGATCGAACATATGCTCAAGACCGGCAAACCGCTGCGTAATTAAGGAGTTCACTATGTCAACTGCCTATATCCTCTCTGCCCTGCGCACCCCTGGCGGCAAAGCCCCGCGCGGCCAGTTCTCCACCCTGCGCCCGGACGACCTGGCGGCCACCGTCATTCGCGATATTGTGGCCAGAAGCGGCATCGACCCGGCCCGTTTTGACGATGTCATCCTCGGCTGCGCCTTCCCCGAAGCCGAACAGGGGATGAACGTGGCGCGCATCGCCGCCCTGCGCGCCGGCATCCCGGTGCAGGTGCCGGCGATGACCGTCAACCGCTTCTGCTCCTCCGGCCTGCAGGCCATCGCCCTGGCCGCCGAGCGCATCCGCGCCGGTCTGGCCGACTGCATCATCGCCGGTGGCACCGAATCGATGTCGAAGGTTCCCATGGGCGGCAACAAGTTCAGCGCCAACCCGACTCTGGTCAGTGACTGGCCGGAGAGCTACGCGGCGATGGGGATCACCGCCGAGCTGGTCGCCGACAAATTCAGTATCAACCGAGCCGATCAGGACACCTTCGCCAGTCGCAGCCACCACCAGGCGGCGCAGGCGCAAACCGCCGGCTGGTTTGCCGACGAGATCGTCCCGGTCGATATTGACCAGGTGGCCCTCAAAGGGGACGCCTTGCAAAAAACCCGAATCACCGTCAGCAGCGACGAAGGGGTGCGCCCCGAGACCACGCCGGAAACCCTGGCCAAGCTGAAGCCGGCGTTCAAAATGGGGGGGAGCGTCACCGCCGGCAACACCTCGCAGATGACCGATGGCGCCGCCGCTGCCATCGTTGTCTCCGAAGCCTTTTTACGCCAGTTGCAGCAGAAGCCGCTGGCGCGTTTTGCCGGCTTTGCCGTGCGCGGCGTCGCCCCGGAGCTGATGGGGATCGGCCCGGTCGAAGCGATCCCGGTCGCGCTGAAACAAGCCGGTATCAGCCAGCAAGATCTCGATCTGGTCGAACTCAACGAAGCCTTCGCCGCCCAGGCCCTGGCGGTGATCCGCACACTCAAGCTCGACCCGGATCGGGTTAACGTCAACGGCGGCGCCATTGCGCTTGGCCACCCGCTGGGCTGTACCGGTGCCAAACTCACCGCGACTTTGCTGCATGAACTGAAACGGCGCCAGGGACGTTACGGCATGGTCACCATGTGCATTGGTGGCGGTATGGGAGCTGCGGGGATTTTTGAGAGGATGTAAATGGCGCTTGCGAAAACAGTCCGACGACGGCTGGCCTGGGCCCCTTGACAACAGTACGGCATCTCAGTACTGTTGTCACTGGTTGCAAACAAAGCCTGGGAGGCACGTCATGCAGGAGACAACGGCGAATCTGTTTCGTCAGAACCTAAAAGAAGAAGTTGATCGCTGTATCAACAATCACGAAGTTCTGCGGGTCACCCGCCGAAGCGGCGATAATTTTGTCGTACTGGGCGAAGCCGACTGGCGGGCAATCGAAGAGACGCTGTATCTGAATCAGATTCCGGGGTTAGTTGACAGTATTCAAGCTGCGGCAACAGAACCGTTGACCGAAGGGACCGCAATAGAGGATCTCGACTGGTGAAATGGACAGTCATCCTGTCGCGGGCGGCAGTAAAAGACATCCAGAAACTTAAAGCTGCCAGTTTGCAACCACAGGCCAGACGCCTGCTGGATCTTTTACACAACGATCCATTCACCAACTATCCGGCTTACGAAAAACTGGTAGGGAATTTACGAGGGTATTACGCGCGACGGATCAACATCCAGCACCGCCTGGTTTATGCCGTCGATGAACCAAGCCGCACCGTGCATATGCTCAGGATGTGGTCACATCACGATTAGCAAAACGAACCCCCCACAAGACGGTTGAACGACGACCCCGCCTGTAGACTATTGTTGAGGAGCGACTCACTGATACTTATCTACAACAATTGCAAAAACCCCTCTACCGCCCTGATTTCTATCTCTCCTCGCTGAACGCTATTTTCGGATTCTTTTCATGCGACTATTTTGCAATGCTCTGCAAAATAGTCATGGTTGCCTTCTGCTGGTTCAGGCCATCAGGAAGTAAAGGTGGTATCGATGCAGACAAGGCGGGAAATGGGATCATAAGGGGCCTACCATCGAATTCTGCAAATGGCGGGAGCCCCTTAGTTTGTTAAACTGTCCATGACGGGGGTGTGGCTTATGGGAAATAAATCTGTCCCCTTTTTCCTTCTGCAATGTAAGAAAGTCCCCGATCTCAAGATTGAGGGCTTTCGTGTTTTATAAATGGTTATCCATGAGAAGCCATCCGTTTGAGAATAGTTTAAGTTCGTGTTAAATTCGTACACGTGCGTGTTAAATAAGGTATCGAAATGTTTGAACTGCTTTCCGCAAGTCTTAAGAGAATATCCATTGTCCTCGCCATGACGGTTTTAGGGGCCATCCTTTTCGTCGATCTTTATATTCACTCATCTTTCAAAGCTCAAGCGATTAAATCATGGGATTCGGAAAGAATCTCACATCTTGAGCACATATCTCGATTGATTGACCAGCAGTTGGAAGACGCTCTCCTTGATCTGGAGTTTATTGCAAAACATCCAACTATGCAGAGCTTGCCTGATATAGGTTCGATAGACCTCTCTCTTAATGGCTTGCCGGAAAACGTTGATTCAAAGAAAAGACAACTTCTCGATACCTTTCTATTAAACAACAAGCGTTTTTCTGTGCTGTTCGTGCTCACCTCTGAAGGTGACCACTACATCTCGCATCCTTTCCCGGTACAGATCTCGCTAAAGAAGTTCAATCTGTCAGATCGGCCCTATATTCAAGAAGCCAGGCGGTCCAAACGACCCGTAATTTCTGATCGTTTTCTTGGGGCAGATGGAGTCCCCGCAGTCGCTATGGCGGTTCCTCTTTTAAATTGGGAACGCGACATCTATGGCTATCTCGGTGGAGTTTTTCACATCAAGGACATTTCAAACCTTCTGCTTGCTAAACAGACGAATTCAGGGCAAGTCTATTTCCTGGTTGATCGTCATGGCCAATTGGTCGCTGATTTTGGCAGTAAGGATTTATTGTCTATCCAAGAGAATTCCGCGAAACATCCTCTTGTCAAAAAGTTTCTAAATCTCGAAGAGCATGCCCAGCAAAAGCCTGAGTTTATCAATTATTTCTGCAACATTCATGCTGAAGAATGCCGAGGTGCATTTATTTCCCTTGAGTCCGGTTGGGGGCTATTTGTAGAAAAGTCGCAGCAATCATTTGAGAAGGAAGTCCACCGCCAGGCCCGGCAACCCATAACTATCGTTGCAGCGATCCTTTTGATCCTTGGTACGGTAGCCTTTGTTTTTGTGCGGCGTATATCGATACGATTATCAGATACCCAAAAACAGCTTCAAGTTGTCCACTCATCACTTGAAAGTAAGGTGGAAGAAAGAACCTTTGAACTGGAGGAGCAAAAGCAACATATCCAGCTGCTCCTGGAATCAGTCGCCGAGGCTATCTATGGCCTTGATCTGGAGGGGACCTGTACTTTCTGCAACAAGAGCTGTGTTGAGCTGCTGGGATATCGTTCAGAAGATGATTTGTTGGGCTGCAACATGCATCATAAAATTCACCATACACATAAAGATGGCAGCATCCATCCGATACAGGAATGTCAAATATTTCAGTCATTCATCACGGGAGAGAATATTTATTGCCCCGATGACATTTTGTGGCGAGCTGACGGGACATCCTTTGATGCCGAAGTCTGGTCACATCCAATAAAGAAAAACGGAGAAGTCGTTGGCTCCGTTGTCACCTTTTTAGACGTTTCCGAGAAAAAAAGTCTGCAGCTCAAAGCCATTCGTTCGTCTCAGCTGGCAACCCTCGGCGAGATCTCCGCTGGCGTTGCCCATGAAATCAATAATCCTGTGAACGGGATAATCAACTACGCTCAACTTATCTTGAATAAAGCCACCAACGACAGCCGTGAACAAGACCTTTCTCAACGAATCATCAAGGAAGGCACCAGGATAGCCGCAATTGTCAGAAATCTTCTTTCCTTTGCCCGCAACAGTAATGAAAAGATTGAAGCCCATGATCTTGCTTCACTCACCGAACATCCTTTGAGCCTTGTAAAAAGCAGCCTTGATAAGGATGGGATCTCAGTTCATGTTTCAATTGACAGTGATGTGCCAGAGTTAGAATGCAATGCTCAACAGATCGAGCAAACGATTCTTAACCTTGTGAACAACGCTCACTATTCGCTAAACAAGAAATACCCCCATCCTGCCACGGAAAAAGAAATCCATATAATTGTCTCGACAAAAATTAAAGACAACAAGCCTCACGTCTCTATTCAGGTGAAGGATTGTGGTATCGGTATCCCTGAGGATATTGTCCCCAACATATTTAATGCTTTCTTTACGACAAAGGAAGCGGGGAGAGGAACTGGCCTTGGTTTAAGTATTTGTGAAGATATTATCAGGGCACACAATGGGAATATCCATGTTGATACACAAGAAGGTGAATATACAATTTTCACCTTGGAACTTCCCTGCAAACGATGAGTTTTAAGAACAACTGTGTCTCCTGCCTTCCTCCTCTGGTGCTATTTTACTGTACTCAAAAACCTGATCGCACTTACGACGTTTCAGGCTCATCGTGTCAGTCAGCTTGTCTTTCCTGACCTGCTTGCTAAAATTGCAATGCGGACAAACGACGAGTTCCATTATTCACCCAGAAGAAAAAACCACCCTGAGTACAGAGTGGCTTCAATCGATCTTGCTTGCCCCCTTGAGGCCACAGATTCTTACAAACCCATTATAATTACAATAAATTAAATGGCCTTACCTTCTAAACTTACTAGGCACCCAAAGCCATACGAACGACTTTAATTAAGTTGATTGCTTGAAATGGTTTTTCTATCCATCCACTTGCCCCGACTTCTCTTCCCTTAGCTTTCATGTCACTATCTGTTTCTGTCGTAAGAATGATGATAGGTGTAAATCGAGTCTTGGACCCATTCCTCAATTCCTTGGTCAAACCAAATCCATCAAGGTTCGGCATATTCAGATCTGTAATAACCATATCTACTACTTCTTTTTCAAGAACTTTAAGAGCATCTTGGCCATCAACAGCCGACAAACTTTTGTAACCATTTTTATCAAGAGTTATAGACACCGTTTGTCTGACGGTTGCAGAATCATCAACGATAAGAATTTTTTTTAGCATGTTATCACCTCACATACGGTCTGGATTAAAACAGGCCCCACTTCTGATTCAAATATGCCCCTAGTTCCATATCTCTTTTACGAATATGATCAACGAGCCAATCTAATAAAAAACGATTGATCTCAGCCACCAAGCTCAAAGTGGGACCTTCTGTTTCCAGTTTAACCTTGAAAGTATGGACCAGGCCAGCTAGTTCCGAATGTTCTTTTTTATGTGTCGATCTATCAGGGTAGTTGTACTCATTCATCAGCTTTTCTTCGTGGTCAAAATGATCTGCAACATATCCAGATAAAAAACTGATTAACTCTAAGAGAGCTCCACGTCCAGCACCACTTTTGCACGCAGACAAAAATAAGTTATATCTTTTGAAAATCTCTTTGTGCTGTTCATCAATTTGTCCAATATTTATCGATAACTCATCTGACCATTGCAGCGTCATTACTCACCTCATGAATAAAATTTAGTAATACGGTTTTTTGTTAGCTACTTTATTAAGCCAGATTAAGTCTTTAATAAAACATGTCTTTTACAAAAAGGCCTAAGAAACCGTATTTCTTGGTGCGACCCATCCATGGCCACTGTGGTCAACAATACCCTGGCGGGACAAGTTGAAGGCGTGAATCTTGCGACGGTTTAAAGCGAAGGGTGAATCAATTAAGGAGGACTACTGTCCGATGAACCAGAAGGGTTTGTGAGGTTTTAACCAGCGGTTGCGGGGCAAGGTTGCCAGCAACCAGTTTGATACTTGTGAAAGCGTTCAGAGGGAAGACCCTTGAAATTGTAGCAACAGCGGCGGTAGTTGGAATTCTTTTAGCCCGTTTGGAGAAAACAGTCGAGACTCCTGTGAAACAGTCGATACAGGAACCCTGCTGTGCGTCACCAAATTGATGAAGGGCAGAGACATCATGGCTATCATTAGGACAGCATATTAGCTCATCAGTGCCACACTCCTTACCCTCGGAAATGTTGACTGTTTGCCCCCTGTCACCATCCACACACACTGAACAGCCGAACACATTCCCCGCTGAAATTGGTGACAGGAATGCAGAAAGAAGGAGGAGAGCTAGTACCTTTTTAAATTTCAGTCCCATAGAAAATTAATAACACAAGCAGTCTCAATGATGCAATGGGTAGAGTATTTGGTTGAGCAGTCAATTTCCCTTAATTTTACCCCCCTTAAAAGTGGAGGGAAAAGCTGTCCACTAAATATCATCCCGCATTGTTTGATGGATGTGCCAATGGCAGAAATGCATAATTCCTACTGACCCTATGAAATGAAAATAGAAGGTTCCCCTGAAAATCGGAGTTCAAGGAGTTCAAGGGACGTTGCTTGCTAACTTGCTAACCGTTGATACTTTTTTCCGGTCTAAGATGGGGAACAAGGTCTACTCTAATATTCATGAGTTCGGGTGACCCCACCCTTAACTCAACCATGAAGAAGGGCGACCAGTTTGGCTACCCTTTTATTCTTGATTCCTTTTCGCCAACAGCACAGCCTTTATCCGCCCGAACTCCTCGGCCATCCCTTCGCGCCCCGACCAGCGTTCCACCTCTTCCAGATCAACCCCGCCCACCTGTGCCACCATGATCGCCTGCTCCAGACACTGCCGATCTTGCCAGTGATAGTAGTTAGCCAACCGATCCTTGACGCAATCGGTCGGGGAGAGGAGGCGTAGCGTTCCGGTGGCAAATTCCAGTTGTATGGTGGGACCGGCGGATTCGGCACCGATCGCCAGAGGGCCGGAGGGGAATTCGATGAAATATGGGGTGTTGGGATGAGTAAAGTAGCGATTCTGCTCCTGAAAACCGATCTCCAGAAGTCTGGCAGCAAACTTCTTTCTGGCGGTTTTGCCCACCTCGATGAAATCGAGGTCATAGGAGAGGTAACGGTTGTCGGTGTAGATCGAGACACAGCTACCGCCGGCCAACACGACCTCAATGCCGGCCTGGCGCAGATGCTCGGCCACGTAGGCGGCGACTTCGCCGATCGTCATCTCCTTGAGCGGCTTCACACCGGCTTCCCCTTGCGCCGCGGTCGCCGCCGGTTGTCCAGCAGTCCGGCGCGCTCATCCTCGGGGTAAAATGTCAGAGCCTTGTCGAGCAGTGCTTTGAGTTCTACCAAAAAGGGATAACGCGGATTGAAACCATAAAGCCGGGTGCGTCCAGCCAGCCGACTGAAGAGAACCCCACCGTTTTCCAGTTTTTCCAATTGTTTGAGCAGCGGCGCCGGCGCGGTGTCGTAAAATGCGGCCATCTCCCGCAGATATCCTTCGCCTCGGGCCGCGATAAAGATCAAGACCCGTTCGCTACTGGTTGATGTCAGGATTGGTTCAAGCATGTTCCGCCTCGCACATGTTCTACTATTAAGTACATATGAACTCTAAGTAAGAACAAAATACCTGCTTCCTGTCGTCCAGGCAAGGCCTATTTGTGCCGGGCCAAGGGGGACGACCATAGAATCATAAGTTTCCTTGATTTGGGAAAGCATCCTCTATTCAGGGACTAAAAGTGCGGCCAGCTTGGCGGTCCATTACAAAGGGGTCACACAAAGAATCATCTTAAACTCAATCCGCCTCACACCCCGACTTCACCCGCCCGACCTGACCATCTTCCAGCCGCACCTTGATCCCGTGCGGATGAAACGGACTCTTGGTCAGCAAGTCTTTCACCACCCCTTGCGTCAGCTTGCCGCTGCGCTGATCCTTTTTCAGCACAATCGACACCACCATCCCCGGTTTGATCTCAGCGCGATTTTGTCCGTTCATCATTCAGTTCCTCGCTTGTTATTTCAGTGCTTGACGCTCAAACCGGCTGCAACCGGCCACCACACTCCGTATGCACATCCGAGTGGGACACCCATAAAATCATAAGTTTCCTTGATATGGAAAACACCCTTAATTCTGGCACCGCCCTGGAAATAAATATGCCCCCTTTTCCCCACGTCCTGGCAGTCGTGATAAATAAGAAACAACCCTCAGGACAAGCCCCAGAGGATCCAGCAGCTATTTTTTTCAAGAGTTTATTAGAAGAATGGCCACCTGTTCTAGGTGACCATTCTTGAATCAGAGATTCTCTTAAATTTCTATCAATTGTAATCTGAAGCTTACCAACCATTCATCCTATCGTTGCAGACCCAATCGTAAGAAGACTTATTGGAGCCAACTGCCCACACCTTTGTGCTGACATTGGTAACACGCTCGTATTCAGTAGTAGTAGCACCACCACGTAAACCAGAAACCCCGCACCTGTCACCTGCACACCACCGTATGTAAAGACGTTGGTCGCACACATTAGATATTTTGAAGTATGTCGTGTCGTCCTTCACGTATGTGTTGTATTCGATACATGGGTCACCGTTAGGGCGACGACCGCTCCAGCAGCCATCATCCTCTGCGATCTCTGAATTAAGCCCATTGACACTTTGTTTCGTGGAATCAGATACGTGCTCGGCCTTACGGGCAAGCTCCTCGTTCTTGCGGCGCTCTTCCGCTTTTTGATCAGCAACCTTACGGGCAGCCTCCTGGCTTTTGCGGCGCTCTTCCACTTTTGGATCAGCAACGATATAAATACATCGATTATTAGCTGAGTCCCAATTCCCGCCCTTTTGGCTGCATACGCCCATGGCAGACAGCACCTCTTCCCTGCGTGCAAGCTCTCTCTTCTGTTGCTCGATTTGCCGGTTCCGCTCCTGAATGGCCTGTGATCTGGCAATGGCGGCATTGGTCTCCTGCTGGGTGTTGCGCAACATTTCGCTTGTCTCACGCATCCCCTCATTTAGCGAATTCACAAACGTATTCATTAATGCGCGTCTGTTTTCCTCTTCTTTCTCGTGACGTCTCCGGTCAAACTCGGCCTGCTCCTGCCGTTCCAACTCGCGCCTTTCCTCTTCCAGGCGCGCCAGTTGCTCTTTTTCTTTACGCAAGCGCTTTTCTTCCTCTGCCTTTAGCCGAGCCAGCTTCTCCTGTTCGGCGCGCTGTCGCGCAGCCTCGGCAATGTTTTGCCGTTGTTTTTCCTCCTGTAGCCTGCGCTTTTTCTCACCTGTCGCCATAAATGCATCGCGATACGATGGCTCCATACCGGACCAGAAATCCTGCGTGACCAGCGACGCATCAGCATTTAAATCCGCTTGCAGTTTCTCGATCTTGTCATGCCATTCGATCGCAGCCACCCAGTCTTGTCCATTCATGGCCTTGACAAGCTGCTCGGCATAATATTTCTTGCGTATGGCAACCGGCAAACTCGCTTCATATTCCTGTTGCACCCACAGCCCGTTCTTCAAGCCCATGCCTGAAATCAACTGCTGAGGCGCTGACAACTGTATTCTGTCCCTTTGCCCCTGACGAGAAGCCTCCAGATTGATGTCGACACTCTGCGGCCTTTGGGGAAATTGCAAAACCAACGGTTTCAGATCGATGCTAAACTTGCCATTCTGCGCATCAAATGCATTGCACGGAAGGGTCGTCTTGCGTTCAGACAAACAAACTTTGATCTGGCTTGAACCTGCCAATTCACGCCCGGTCTTTTCCTGTCCCGTGTTCCGACGATTTTTCTCCACCTTGGAACTGGTCCATTCTCCTGAGTCCCCAACCAGATTACTAAATGCCGACTTAAACTCCCTAAAGTCACCGGTCATCACGTTAATGATATAGAACATGGGATTTAAAATCTGCAGAAGTTCGCCCATGTCGGGATGGTTTCCATATTTTTCTCGCTCCTCGTAGATATCGTAGCTCTGCTGAGGGATAACATAATTTGAGTAAATATTTCCGCTTAGAACTCCGTTATTGAGCTTCTTGTTCACTTCTAAATCAATAGACGAACTTCTTTTTTGTTTGTGTGCATATTCGTAACGTGTTTCTAAAAACTTTGTTTCATTTTTAGTGTAGCCGCCTCCGCACCCAGTCAACAAAATAACAATGATTAAAAAAAATGTCTTTTGCATTTCCCTTCCTTTCAATTGATAAAATCAGATAAAAGCAGCACGTCCTTATTGCAAACGACGAATTACACGTCAAACAGCTGTCGATTTCATCGGGTACCCACCTGCAAAAAATATACTTTTTAAGTGGTCTTCGCTCGCCACCGACTCAACGGCTAGGAAAATGCCATTAAGGAAGAGGGGAACGTCTGCAGTTAAAATTCAACGTTCATCAGCCGAAGCCGCCGGTAGGTGTCATCCTGCACTCGGTTCGGATGGTTACGAGCTTTGTCCGACTGGATGGTGAAGAGAGCCAGGAGACTGGCTACGGAGGAAAAATCAATTAAATACCACCGCTGACGGGGAGCCGGCGGAATGAATCTGTGGAGTAAACAAAAAAGCGCTACAGCCACATCGGCAGAGTGCCACTCCTTTTCAACCAAAATCTTGCGATGTGGCATGGACCACCTCCGCGAAAACCTCATTACATCGTCGAAAGAATAACCTCAAAGTCCGCAGCAACACCAGAAAATAATCGGATTAAAACTATTTCTTAATACCATTCACACCGGCTGCAACCGGCCACCACAATCGGTATGGATGTAGCGCTTGCGCCGATCGAGCCGTCGCAAACGACGAATCTCGGCACCGCAGCTGCGGCAGACGGCAACCACCTTAAGCCGCTGCGTGCGGAGCTCGGCGAGGGACGTGCTGGCACCACGGGTATCGGCCGGCTGACCCAACGCCGCCATCCACGCCTGCCAGCCGGGGCCGTGCGCGCGGCGGTAAGGTTTGCCGCTCTGGTGACTGAGGTGGTCGCAGGCGTGGGCGACTTCGTGCAGGAAGGTAGCAGTCAGTTGCCGCGACTCCTGGGCAAACTGCAGACGGATCGCCAGCGGCTCAGCGCCGCGGGCGACGTAGCTCCCCAGGCGCTGCAAGGCGTGACTGCGCTTGACCGGCAGCGCCGCCAGCCGCTGCAACAACAACTCGGCATCGGCAAACGACAACATGGAGCGGGCCGCATATCCAATCACTTGATCAAGATCGAGTTGTTTTGCGAGGCTGATGACGGTCATTTCATCTCCGAACATTGATCAACAGGTCTGTTGGCCACCAAAGTACCAAGAAAAACACACTTGATTTTGACGCAGAGGCGCAGAGACGCTGAGGTGAAATGGAAAAAATCCGTTGTTTTTCTCCGCGCCACAGCGCCTCGGCGTCAAAATGCTTATTCGTTTTTCGTTAGAGCCTTCTTGGTGACTTCGTGCCCTGGTGGCCAACAAACCCGCTCTTTTGGCTCAGAACTTCGCATGCCCCGGCGTGCGCGGAAACGGGATAACGTCGCGGATGTTCTCCATGCCGGTGACGTACATCAACAGTCGCTCGAAACCGAGGCCGAAGCCGGCGTGCGGGCAACTACCGAAGCGCCGCGTATCAAGATACCAGTCGAGACTCTGCGGAGCGATGCCGGCGGCAAGCATCCGCGCCTCGAGCCGATCGAGGCGCTCTTCGCGCTGGCTGCCGCCGA
>DDWE01000011.1:19088-19462 GCA_002345625.1 Desulfuromonadaceae bacterium UBA2294
CGTCGTTCTGGCGCATGTAGAAGGCTTTGATCTCTTTCGGGTAGTCGGTGACAAACAGCGGCCCGCCGACGATCTCCTCGGTCAGATAGCGCTCGTGTTCCGATTGCAGGTCACGCCCCCAGGCGACCGGGTAGTCGAAACGGCGGCCGCTTTGCTCCAGACGGCTCACTGCCTCGGTGTAGGTCATGGTCGAAAACGACGCATTGGAAAGCGCCTGCAACCGGACCAGCAACCCCTTTTCGATGCGTTGATCGAAAAATTCAAGATCCTCGGCGCAATGCTCCAGGGCATAGCGGACCAGGTAGTGCAGAAACTCGCCGGCCAGCTGGCAGTCACCAAGCAGATCGCAAAAGGCCATCTCCGGCTCGATCATC
>DDWE01000159.1 GCA_002345625.1 Desulfuromonadaceae bacterium UBA2294
CGAGCCGGTTGTTTTCAACTACGCCTTGGCGAGCCGGTCGTTTTCAACTACGCCCTGGTAAGCTGGGCTTTTTTAGCTTCGTCCTGGTAAGCTGGGCTTTTTTAGCTTCGTCCTGGTAAGCTGGGCTTTTTTAGCTTCGTCCGAGCGAGTGTTTTATGCTTTAAATTGTGAGGGGGATCATGTCTATTGATGCGGCATTCCACTTTGTTTATATTCTGGTCAGCGAGTTGGATGAATCCCGGCACTACACCGGGTTGACGCACAATCTGGAATCTCGTCTTCTCGCCCATAATTCGGGGCAAGTTTCTCACACTTCAAAATACCGACCATGGCGAATCGAGAATTCTTTTGCGTTTCTCTCTCGAGAAAAGGCCGCGGCTTTTGAGCAGTATCTCAAGAGCCATTCCGGTCGTGCTTTTGCTGCAAAGCATTTCTAGCACGCATCAACCACCAGGTTTCTTCTCCAGGAAATTTGTAATAGAATACACACGCTGATAACGACAAGCATATCTTTTGATGAAAGGTTTGGGATGACACTGGCGATTGTTGCAGTGATTTTTGGTTTGGCGCTGCTGGTCTGGAGTGCCGATCGTTTTGTCGACGGTGCGGCAGTGACGGCACAGCATCTGGGGATGCCGCCACTTTTGATCGGCATGGTGATCGTCGGGTTCGGTACATCGGCACCAGAGATGGTGGTTTCGGCCATCTCGGCACTACAGGGGAACCCCGGCATAGCCCTCGGCAACGCCTATGGCTCAAACATCGCCAATATCGCTCTGATTCTGGGGGTGACCGCTCTGGTCAGCCCGATCGTTGTCCAGTCGCAGATCCTGCGCAAGGAGTTGCCACTACTATTCGGGGTGACCTTGCTGGCTGCGGCCCAGTTGATAGATGGGGAGTTGTCACGCGGTGATGCATGGGTGCTTCTGTCCGTCTTTTTTATTGTTATGGGCTGGTCAATCTACAGCGGCTTGCGTAAAAAGGATGACGCTCTTGAAGAAGAGGTGACAGCTGAGCTGGCCGCCCACGCCATGAGTCTGAAGGCGGCACTGGGCTGGCTGGGGCTTGGTCTGGTCCTGTTGGTTGTCAGTTCGCGCATACTGGTCTGGGGGGCGGTGATTATTGCACAGAGCTTTGGTGTCAGTGATCTCGTGATCGGTCTGACGATTATTGCTGTCGGCACCTCATTGCCGGAGCTGGCTTCATCTCTGGCCGCGACCCGTAAAGGGGAGCACGACATTGCGCTGGGTAATGTGCTCGGTTCCAATCTGTTTAACACTCTGGCTGTGGTCGGTATCGCCGGGGCGATCGCGCCGATGTCGGTGCCCGATGCTGTTCTCTCCCGCGATGTTCTGTGCATGGGTGGGCTGACGGTAGCGCTGTTTTGCTTCGCTTACGGTTTTCGCGGGCGTGCCAGCCGTCTGAATCGTATCGAGGGCGGTATTCTGTTGCTTAGCTACATTGCCTACAATTCATATCTGGTCTTCACGGTGTTTGCCCAGCGCGTGTAAGGTCAAAGTGCCTTATGCCAGACATTCATGCTTTCCAGCCCACCGGAGATCTGGGTGTTATTGGTCAGGGTGCCGCTGTAGATGTAGTTATGCCGGGCAAAGGTGATGTTCATACCAAAGGAGTAGGCGCGGGCGATGGTGTAGGCGGTACGAATCCCTTCGCTGCGCATGCTGCTCTCCATCGTCCCGAGCAGGGTGGTCGCCAGGCCGGCGCCACGTGCTTCGGGTCGGGTGGCAAAGTCGGTCATCTCGGCATTCAATGCTGTAAAATCGACCTCGGCTGAAGCAACCGCTAACAGGCCATCCTCACCGCGAATGCCGTAATAAAAGACATCCTGCTGCATGGTCTCTTCCAGATAGGCCGGATCGTGAATCGGGAAGGGGTAGGTGGCGAACACCTCCCGGTAAATATCGGCCATATCAGCGGTATCCTCGGGATGTAGTCGCTCGCAGCCTGGTGTTGATGAAGGGAGTGTCGCCACTTCCCCGACACTGCGGGCAGCCGCAGCCTGTAAAATTTCCTCAACCAGTTTCGGTTGCGTTTCCGTTGCCCGATCTTCCTGAAGATACTTGCCGAGAAACACCCCATCCTCAGAGCCTTTGTAAAAGTCGGGGACACACGCTTCAACCTCAAACCCGTCGGCGATAAACAGCTCTGAGGCGGTGGCTGGGACCTTGGCAAACAGCTTGCTATAGCCCTGTTGCCGACCCAGACTGTCGAGACGGGGCAGGATGGTCGGCAAATCGTTTGCATCGAGTTTCATCAGGTAGGCCCGGTCATTTTCCGGACCGTGCTGGACCAATGATGCTCCAAATGATTCAATAATATCAGACATTTTCTCGCCTTTCCATGCGGACGTTGTCGGCCGGTGTCAACGAGATCGTGTCGTGGTAATCGGCCAGCAAACGTTCAATTCCGGTCGAATCGCAGGGATGATCGTCGTCCAGGGTCAATTGGAGGCGGCAATCATCGCAGTTCCTGTCACAACGAATCGACCGGTAGTTTTCAGGTTCCTGATAGGAGGTGATGACCCCTTCATAATTTCGCAAGATGACCTTGTTGCTCGACAATGAGACCAGGTAATTGGGGCCGACCGGAATTTTTCCGCCACCACCGGGGGCATCGATGACATAGGTCGGGACGGAAAAGCCGCTGGTATGACCGATGAGGCTCTCCATGATCTCGATCCCTTTGCCGACTGAGGTCCGGAAATGCTCCAACCCTTCCGAGAGATCACATTGATACAGATAGTAGGGGCGGACCCGATTTTCGACCAGGCGATGGACCAGATCCTTCATCAGTTGCGCACAGTCGTTGACTCCGGCCAACAGAACACTCTGGTTGCCGAGAGGGATGCCGGAATCAGCCAGCATTTTCAATGCTGCCCGTGCAGAAGTGGTCAACTCACGCGGATGATTAAAATGGGTATTGATCCAGAGAGGTTGGTGCTTTTTGAGCATTGCCACCAGCTCCGGAGTGATACGGTAAGGCAGGACCACCGGCATGCGCGTTCCGATGCGCACCACCTGAACATGGGGGATGGCGTGGACCTCGCCCAAAAGCCAGTCGAGCGTATCATCAGAGAGCATCAAAGGGTCGCCCCCGGAGAGCAGAACATCGCGGATCCCCGGGGTGCGGCGGATGTAGTCGA
>DDWE01000033.1 GCA_002345625.1 Desulfuromonadaceae bacterium UBA2294
AGCCGAGGCCGGGGTAAGCCAGTCCCCAGAGGATGGCGCTGACGATGGCGTAGCCGGTGAACAGGCGCGGTGGCATCCTGGCGCAACCGGCGACAAAGGGGACGAATCCACGAATCGGGCCGACAAAGCGGCCGAAAAAGACACTCTTGCCGCCGTGGGCGGCGAAAAAGTGTGCCGCTTTTTCCAGCACCCGGTGTTCGCGGCGAAACAGGCGGGTGGTGAGCAGGGTCTCGCCATAGCGACCACCGAGCCAGTAACTGAGCATGTCACCCCAAAAAGCCCCAAACGTGGCCACGCCGATGACCAGACCGATGTCGCCGCGACCATGCAGGGCAAGAAAACCGGCGAAGACGATCAATGTGCTGCCGGGGAGGATGATGCCGGCAGCGACGAGTGATTCAAACAGGGCGATGAAGCCGATGGCCGTATAATAGACGCCGCCGTCGGGCAGGTAGTTCATCATGTTTTGTAGCCAGGCTTCCATGGCTGGTGCTCCCGGTCGGCAGTCTCTTTACGACAGCAAGTTTAGCACATCGTTTACGGTGTCGGTGCGCCCGTCAGGTTGCGGCGGACAAAGCTGATCGCAGCAAGCAGGGCCGCGCCGGCGATCAATGGGGTCAGGAGCAAAAAGGTGGCGCGGATACCGAAGGCATCGGCCGCCATGCCGACTGCCGGTGCCGTGACCACGAAACCGAGACGAAAGGCCAGAGCCTTGAGCGACAGCAGGCTGGCCCGGTTGTGGCGCGCGCTCTCTTTCTGCAGGAATTGGCGGATGAACGGGCCCTGCAGACCACGCATGGCGGTGAGCAGGTAGTAGAACAGAAACGAGAACAGGCCGCCGGTCAGTCCGAGGCCGAGATAGCCGATAATGGTCAACAGCAGCAGGCTCAGCAACAGGCCGCGATCTCCGAGCCGGATGCCGACTTTATGGCTGGCAACGGAGAACAGCGCAACCGTAAGGTTGGCACCGGCCCAGACCGGCCCGAACCAGCTTAAGGGGAGACCACACTGTTGCATGTAGGGCTGGATCAGCCAGACCGGGTAGAACGAGGCGAGACCCAGCCCGGTGGCGAGCAGAATGGTTGAGCGCAGGCGCGGGCTGTCGCGCCAGGCCAGATTCCAGGTGACCAGCGCTTCCTGCAGATGGGAATGGGTCAGGGCGGGTGCTGCCTCCGGCTCCCGCAGGCGGGCAGTGACCAAAAGGGCGAGGAGCCAGACGGCAATCTGGATGAAGAACGGCAACAGGGGTGCCATGCTGTAAAGCAGCCCGGCGAAGAGAGCACCGACCGCTTCACCGGTCTGGGCGCAGGCGGTCATGGCGCCATCATGCTGCCGGTAGTCCAGCTCTTTGCCGCGTGCCCGCAGGGTTTCGAACAGCAGTGCGCTGTCACTGCCACTGATAAAGGCAAAGGAGATGCCGAGCATAATCTCAGCCAGAAGCACCCCGGCAAAGCTGCCGGCCAGTGTGTAGACTGCCCATCCGGCGACGCCGAGGGCCGAGGCCAGGTTGAGGGAGAAACGGTAGCCGAGGCGGTCGCTGATGTAGCCGGAGGGGTATTCAAGACAGAGGGAGGCGAGGGAAAACGCCCCCTGCAGCAGCATGATATCGGTCAACGACAGACCGATATGGTCCTTCCAGAACAGGGTGATGATCGCCATCGGGAACAGCATCATCTTCAGGAAGGAGAAGAGGTAGAGCCGGCGGATGTTGCCGCGCAGCTGATCCGGCGCCCCGCCGTCCGCCGTGGTGTGCAAGGATCAGCTCTGCCAGTAGATACAGGCCGCCGGGCAGGCATCCATCGCTGTTTCGATCTGTGCCTCCGACGCCCCGTGTGGATTATGGACCGTCGACTTGTTGTCCGAATGGTCATGGTTGTGATCGTGCCCCTCCTCATCACCGCTCATGCGAAACACCTGCGGGCAGAGCTGGGCGCAGACTTCACAGCCGATACAACAGTCCTGGTCAACCGCAACAACTTTTGCCATGGGCCATCCTCCTTGTTGTGGCTGGGTATAGCAGGAATCGACGTGATTTGCCAGTGCAAACCGGTGCGTCCGGGCCGCTAATCGTTATTGTTTCCGGATAGATGAATGTGGCCCAAGCGGATGAGAATATGTTATGATTCCCCCATTGTGTTTTGCCTCTGGCGGAGGAATTGTGCGTCGCGTTGCCGGTTTGCATGCCGAGATCACCTTGACCACCGCGCTGCTGGTGGCTGCTGCCCTGCTTTTTGGCGGGTTGCTGCTGCTGCGCCTGACTGAGCAGGAGTTGCTCGACCAGCGGTCTCGGGGCGTGCGTGAGACACTTCAGGTTCTGGCCGGGGCTCTGGCGCTTCCGGACAACCAATCGCCGGAGCGACTGCCGCAACTGCTCGCACCGTTGGGGGAGGATCTCCTCGCCTGGCAATTTTACGATACTCATTCGACCCTGATCGCATCTTCCCAGTCGGCGCCAGATCTGGCTATCGACGCCGCGCGATTGGTTCGCCAGGCACGGGTCCAGTATGGGCCACAATTGTCCGTCTCCCGGCCGCGGGTCTGGCTCCCGGGCGTTGAGGACAATCCTGGCAGTATCAGCGCCGCCATCTCTCTGCCGAAAGGGTTCCAATCCGGCGGCGTCCTTTGGGTGTTTTTCTCCCTTGAGCCCTTGCAGCAGCAACTGGCACGGGCGCATCGACTGTTGCTGCTTTACGTGCTGCTTTACGGCGTGGTATTAACCGTTTTTGGTGTTGTCTCCCTGCGACGCAATGTGGTGCGCCCCGTGCAGCGGCTTCAACAGGCCATCGGACAGGTTGCGGCCGGTGATCTTGAAACTGTTGCGGCCGAAACCGGACCGCGGGAACTGGCCGAGCTGGCGACGTCGCTCAATGTCATGACCCGCGCCCTGCTCACGGGGCGAGAGGATCTGTTGCGCTCTGAACGGATGGCTTCGGTCGGCCATCTTTCGGCTGGAATGGCCCATGAAATCGGTAACCCGCTAGCAGCCATCATCGGCTACCTTGAGCTGCTCAAAAGCGAACTACCCGAGGGACGGCAGCATGAAATTGTCACTCACAGCCTGCATGAGGCGACCCGGATCGACCGTCTGGTGCGCGACCTGCTCGATTATGCTGCGCCCGATGAGGGGCTTGACGTCCCCGTTGATCTGGCGCCGGTTGTTCACGATGTTGTCCGACTGCTTGGTCATCAGGCCGCTTTTGCCGATTACGTGATCTGCATCGATTGTCCGGCGACGTTGCCGCCGGTGTCGATCAATCCGTACAAATTGCAGCAGGTGCTGATTAATCTCATCAGCAATGCCCGCGATGCCTGCCGGGCGGGACAGACGATTGCGATCAGCGCAATCGACGCCGGTGATATGATTCTGTTCCGGATTCAGGATCAGGGTGCCGGAATGTCGCCAGCGACCCGCGCGCAGTTGTTCGACCCATTTTTTACCACCAAGGCGCAAGGCGCAGGGCGGGGCTTGGGCCTGACCGTTTGTCACCGGATTATCAGTGAGGCAGGCGGACGTATCGACGTCGATTCGCAATTAGAGGCGGGGAGTATTTTTACCCTGCAGTTGCCCATCAGCAGACCGGATCAGGGAACCAAGGCATGAACGAACGCAAACAAAATGTGCTGGTAATCGATGATGAAACCGGAATGCGGCATATGCTGCGCCTGGTTCTGGAGCGTGAGGGGTTTGTCGTCGAAGAGGCTCAGGATGCTGAAAGCGGCCTGAGCCGTATGGAATCAGGCGAGATCCACGTTGTTTTGTGTGATATCCGCATGCCGGGGATGGATGGGCTCGGGTTTCTGCGTGAAGTGTCGCTACGCAAATTGTCGTCGACCATTATTATGATGAGCGCTTATGGCTCTCTGGCAATGGCGATGGAGTGCATGAAACAGGGCGCTTACGACTATATTACCAAACCGTTCAAACCCGACGAAGTGGTGCTCACCCTGCGCAAGGCTGAAGAGCGCCAACGGCTGGTGAGTGAAAACGCCCGTCTGCTGCGCGAAATCAAGGGGCAGGCCAAGCCGGGGAAAATAGTTCATTGCAGCGTGGCGATGCAAAAAGTGCTCGACCTGGTTGCCCGCGTTGCCCAGAGCTCTTCGCCGGTGCTGGTGTGTGGCGAGACAGGAACCGGCAAGGAGTTGATCGCCCGCTCCCTGCACGACAACAGTGATCGCCATGATGGCCCCTTTGTCGCGGTCAATTGCAGTGCGATCGCCAGCGGTTTGCTGGAGAGTGAGCTGTTCGGTCACGCCAAAGGCGCCTTTACCGGTGCCGACCGCGAGCACAAAGGCTTGTTTGCGGCTGCGGATGGTGGCACCTTGTTTCTTGATGAAATTGGCGAACTCCCCCTGGAGCTGCAGCCGAAACTGCTGCGCGTCCTGCAGGAGGGGGAACTGCGTCGGGTCGGTGAAACCCGGCCGGTCAAAGTCGATGTCCGCCTGTTGACGGCGACGGCACGCAACCTTCAGGATGAAATCGAAGCGGGCCGGTTTCGCGATGATCTTTTTTATCGTCTGGCGGTGGTTGAAATTGGTATCCCGGCCCTGCGCGAGCGGCAGGAGGATATCCCGCTGCTCGCACAGCACTTCATCGGCCGTATCGCCGAGCGCGAGCAGCGACCGGTTCCGGCCATGACTCCGGAAGTCCTTGCCCTGCTGACCGATTATGCCTGGCCGGGGAATGTCCGTGAGCTTGAAAACTTCATTGAGAAAACCATGATTTTCTGCCGGGGCCCACAAATCGACCTGAATTGTCTGCCCTGGGAATCGCGCCGTGAGAGTCGTGGCGGAAGTGGCGACTTTTCATTGAAGTCGGCAATGGAGCGGCTGGAGAAGGAGTATATTCGCAAGGCGTTGGCGGCGACGGGAGGGAATCGTACCCAGGCCGCCAAACTGCTCGAAATCAGCTTGCGCGCCTTGCACTATAAAATGAACGATTATCATATCGAATAGCAGATTGATGTTATTTTAATACGGTTCATTGTGTACCAAAACTTTGTTTGGCAGGAGGATGAAAATGCACAGGTCTGTTCCGTTGCTCGCATTGCTGTCGCTGTTTTTCGGGCTTTTTACCACCGGTTGCGACAAGGAGACCGCACAGGTTGAGACGACGCAAGCCGTGAAACCGGCTGCCACATTACGTGCAGAACTGCTCCCCCTCAATCCGCGTGTGGGCAATTGCGTGGAAGTCCTTCTTGAACAGTCTTCCGGTCGCGTGGCTTTCGCCTGGTCGATCAATGGCCAACCGGTGGAGAATCAGACCAACTCCTTATGCGATGAACGGTTGAAAAAGGGGACCCTGGTCGAGGTTGACGTCAGTGACAACAATGGGTCGGAACGTTTGCAGACCGTTTTCACGAACACTCCGCCGCGTATTGTGCGTCTTGCACAGGAATCGTCGGAAATGGCGGCAGGGAAGCCGCTGACGATCGTTCTGGCGACGATCGACCCCGATCAGGATGAGATCAGCTACACTTGCCGCTGGTTCGTCAATGATAACGAAGTCTACGATGTCACGGAAACAACCTTGCCGGGAGACCGCTTCATCGGTGGCGATACGATCAGGGTTGAAGTGATCCCTTCCGACGGGCAGGATGAAGGGTCGCTCTTCAGAAGCACTCTGATCTCTATCCCGAACGCACCCCCCCGTTTTCTGAGTAAACCCCCAACCGAAATTCAAGGGACGACTCTTACCTATACTGCGGTAGCGGAAGACCCCGATGGTGGTCGTATCGTCTACTCTCTGGACAAGGCCCCCCCGGGGATGACTATCGATGCGGCAAGCGGCTATCTGGTCTGGGAGGTGCCCGCCGACTGGAGTGGCCTCGCTCAGGTGGAGGTGGTCGCTGAGGATTCTTACGGCGAACGCTTTGTGCAACGCTTCAATCTCGATATTTCCCGCAAGTGAATAAATGGTCTGGTCTCGGTCGGGTTCAAAAACGGTCCCGATTGCAACTGAATCCAGGTGTTGTTGTCCCCTGATGCAACTCCACGGTACGGGTGTGCGGCATGATTCCCACAGCCCGGGCCCGCTGTTCCGACCCCGCTTTGTTCGTGCAAGTTTTGCATTGTCGGGCTGTGCTTTTTTGCATGTTTGAACCTGATTCGGTTGGCCTGTAGCGGCTGAATCCTGATAACAAGAGGGTTACTTTTACTGGCATATCTCTTGCTAAACAACTAAGTCGCCGCATGTTTTTGTTTCTCTTGCAACGAAGGGTTTTGGTCAATGAAACAGCGGATACAGAGATCAGACTCAGTTAAAGGTTTCACCTTGGTGGAACTGCTCGTTACGATCTCCGTGGCAATGATTCTCCTGGCCGTTGCGGTCCCTCGTTTTCGGGAGATGCTGGCGGGCTATCAGCTCAATACGCAGGCCAACGATTTTATTTCAAACTCCAATTTTGCCAAAAGTGAGGCCATCCGCCTCGGCCGCCGGGTTACCCTCTGCCCCAGCACGAATGGGGCCGATTGCGCCGCCGTCGATTGGGAGCAGGGCTGGATTATTTTTGACGATCCCGACAATGATGCGACCCGCGATGCAGGTGAGACCCTGCTGGCCGTACACGCGGCATTGCCCGCCGGGGCAACAATGACCGGCAATGCCAATGTCGACAGCTATATTTCGTTCACGGCCGACGGCACGGCCCGGTTGATGAACAGCACCGCTTTTCAGTCCGGGACTGTCACCCTGTGTCAGCAGAACCGTGCGCTGGGTTATGCCATTGTCCTGAGCTCAACGGGCCGGGTTCGTGTTGATACCGTCAACAATTGCCCCTGACCCTTCGGGAGGTTTCGTAATGAATTCAAAGCTCAATCCACAAGCCGGATTTTCTCTGGTTGAAGTTTTAGTCGCTTTGTTGATTCTTTCTATCGGGCTGCTCGGTCTGGCCGGGTTGCAGATCACCGGATTGCAACAGAATCAGGGCGCTTTGCAGCGGACCCGCGCCGCCCAGCTCGCTAACGACCTGGTTGATCGCATCCGGGTCGGAGGCGCAGCTGGCTACGATCTGGCCCCTACTGATACCTATGCCACCCTGTCCTTGCCCGTGGCTGATGTGACCGTGGCGCAACTCGATCTGATTGGTTGGTTGGCAGACATCTCGACATCGCTGCCCGCGGTCGATGATGGCAATGCGAATGATGTTGATGTGACCGTCTCCGTTGTCAACGGCCTGGTCACCGTGACGATCCCGTGGACCGGTGATCGCCAAGGGACAATCGATACCCTGACTGTTGTGAGCCAGTTATGATGACGCGCTGCTGTAAAATTTCAGAGACCAAGGGTTTTTCTCTGGTCGAACTCATGGTGGCCATGGTCATTGCCCTGGTTCTGCTCGGGGGGATCTATCAGGTCTTTTTCGCCAGCAATACCACCTACCGGCAGACATCGGGGCTCTCACGCTTACAGGAAAACGGGCGCGTTGCCCTGGAGTTGATCGCGCAGGCCGTGCGTCAGGCCGGCTATCCGCGCTTTTCCGACGATGGTATTGCATTTGCCGATGCCGTGGTCGGGTCTACAAGTGTGGCGATCACCGGAGCTGATGGCGATACTGATGGCAATGAGACCACCAGCGACTGGGTGCGGGTGAGCTCGCACAACGGGACCGGCCGTACGGATGTCACCTTCAGTCATGATGCCGCGCAACGGGAGCTTGTGCGCCGGACCGAAGTGATCGATGCAGGGACCGGAGTGGTCACGGTTGTGGAGAATAATCAACCGTTTATTGACGGTGTCGAAAGCCTGCAAATCCTTTATGGCATCGATCTCGGTCAAAACGGCACGGTCAATTTCTATCGGGATGCCGAGCAGGTGACAGTTGCCGCCGCCGCCGCTGCCGCTGCCAGAATCGCTGGAACATTTGACTCCAATGTCAACTATGACTGGGACTACGTTGTGGCCGTGCGTGTCGGTCTGCTCTTGCGGACGCCGGATGAACCTGCAACCGGGGATATCGATACCAACCGTTATGACGTCGACGGGTTGATTGCAGACTGGAACGGCGATGGTGCGATCGGCATTGAAGACATGCGTCCGGCCCGCACCGATGCGCACTACAATACGGTTAACGGATTTGACCCACCTGATGATCGCAATCTGCGCCAGGTGTTCAGAACCACCATCGCCCTGCGCAACCGGGTGCGCTGACCGTGAACTTCAGGGAGAGACCCATGGTTTTGCAGAACATCAAAAATGAACGCGGAATGGTGCTGGTGACCAGTCTCGCCTTGCTGCTGATACTGACCTTACTCGGGATCTCGGCAATGCAGACCACAACGCTGGAAGAGCGCATGTCAGGCAATATCTCCGATCGCAACATTGCTTTCCAGGCCGCAGAAGCCGCCCTGCGCGATGCCGAAGACGAGATTTTCCGCGAACTGCGCTTCATGAATGCCTATAACGGTCAACCGACCGACCCGGTCGATACCCGCCGGCAGGTGCTCATTGCCGATGGCCCCTTTACCTCGGCTTGTACCAACGGGCTTTGTTACAACACCGCGAATTTAACGCTGGCAAACTGGGATGCGACACGTATGAGCGCCGTTGCAGGCAACGGGGTGACTTATGGCTCAATCACCGGCCGGGCTCCTTTGGCCGGGGTCGCTGCACAGCCGCGGTACGTCATCGATTTTGAGTGCTTTCCCGTTGTCGGCGAGAGCCTGGGCGTTTACGTTTTTACCATTACCGCTTTGGCCGTTGGTGCTAATCCGACGACCACAGTTATGCTTGAGGCAAGTTACCGGGTGAAATAAAAACCCAAGGCAGGGAGGTATTCACATGTACACACACATCGCAAATTCCAGTCGGATACTTTATCTGGTTTCATTGATGCTGGTCATGTCCGTATCGGCGTTTGCCGCCGCTCCGTTTGATCCGGTCGATCAGCCGACGGGTTATGTCATGCAACCGGCTCTCTCCAAGTACAACCTGACGTCGGGGCTCGAGACGACCTATCATACGACCTTCGACAAGGATACCGGCACGGGTGACGTGTTTGCCTATCCGATCAACAACCGGGCCGAAATCGATGAAGCTGCCGAACGCTGGATCGGCGCCTCGACGCACGTTGATGGTGTCAACTGGGATACCGGGCGCAAGATCGTCACTCACAGCGGAACCATGGGTATTCCTTTCCGGGTTGGCGACCTGACCCAGGAACAGTTGGCCCTGCTCGGCCCCACAACATCGGCACAGACCGCCATTCTTAATTACATCCGTGGCGATCACAGCAATGAGACCCCGGCGAGTATGGGCTTGCGGGCGCGGCCGTCGCGCCTGGGTGAAATCGTCCACAGTCGGCCTTATCTGCAGGACGGCCTGGTCTATGTGGGTGGCAATGACGGCATGCTGCATGTGTTCGTGGCTGATAATCAGGACGCGCTGGCCGACGGCTACATAGGCGGCGACGAGCTTTGGGCTTATGTCCCGTCCATGCTTATGGGTAAATTGAAGAACCTGGCCACCGATCCCTATGCCCGGGACTATTACGTCGACGGCTCCGTCTCTTATGCGTTGACGGCCAGTGGTACCAAGAAGTATCTGGTCGGCACCCTGGGCGGTGGCGGCAACGGGCTCTATGCCCTCGACATCACCAATCCGGTGCCCGCGTCCGAGAGCGAGGCCGCGACCATGATCAAGGGAGAGTTTTCCTCTGCTAATCCGAGCTTTGCCAATCTGGGCTACGTTTATGGCCTGCCGTCGATCGTCAAGGTTGAATACAAGTTGGGGAAGAGGGCGACGGTTCGCGAAGCGATTATTGTGGGTAACGGCTACCTCAACTCCGGAAACGGCCACAGCTCTCTCTATGTCATCGATCTGGAGACCGCCACGTTGATTCGCGAGATCGATACCGGTCACGGCTCTACGGCCAATCCGGCCGGCCTGTCGACGCCGACGCCGGTCGATGCCTACTGGTCCGAACCGCCCAGCAGCGCGAGTGATATGACGTACTTTTATGCCAACGACGGCATTGTCGATTTTGTTTATGCCGGTGATATTGACGGCAAACTGTGGAAATTTGATCTGACCGACAAGGATTCGACAAAATGGTCGGCGACCGAGATGTTTGATGCCGGCAAGGCGATTACCACGGCGCCGTCCATAACACGGCACACCAAGGCCCTTCGCTATACGCCAGACGGCACCGGGGGCTATACACTCTCCAACACCGCTTATATTGTCAACTTTGCCACAGGTCGGATGCTGAGCCCGGCCGACGCTGATGACGCGACAACCGTTTACGCTGCTTACGGAATCTGGGACGGCGCACCAACCTCAAACACCACCTTGATGAGCCAAACCCTCACCGAGCGGACTTACACCGATGGCACTCCGGTGCGTACCGCCACTTACCTGACCCCCCGCTGGACCGTCGGTGGTGATAAAGGCTGGCGCACACCGCTGCCGGCCGGTGAACGTGTCGTCGGTGACGGGACCTTTGTCAGCGCCAGTCGCTACTATTTTACCAGCAGTAACCCGACCACCACCAACCTCGCACCGGCGCCGCCGCGCGGCGAAAACTGGCTGAACGAACTTGACTACATGACCGGTGGTGGTGCGATCAACCCCTTCCTCGACCTGAGCAAGGACCAGGTTCTCGACAATGCGGACCGGGTGCCGGGACAGACCGGTGTCAACAGCGTGCCGGTCTCCAAATATCTCGGTGGCGGGGTCTATTCGCAACCGGTGGTCGTGCAGCTCGATGTTTTGAATCAGACGATCTTCAACTACAACAGCGACTTTGTTGTGCCGCCGACCCCGGAAGACTTCGGTATGGCCAGAGGCCACTTCGACTTCGATATTTTTCATAACTATATCGACTTCGGGGCGGTGGAAACGTTCTGTACCAAGGTAGAAAAGAAAAATGGTACATGGAAATGCACCAGAACCCGGACCGGTTACTGCACGAGGTGGAGTACGTCGCACGGTATCGACTACTGTAGAGACTATACCACCGCTAGTGGTGACAACTTCGATTACACCCACGTCCATATGTACGACGACACCTACGACGTGACCGGTGTTAATATGCTCGCGGCCAGCAATTCAAACATGGATCTTGACAATGTCATTACAGACGACACCACCAAATTTAAGGTGATTGTCATGAACCAGCGGCTGAACCCGGCGGCGAAGATGGTCATCGGCCCGACCGCCAGCTACCGTAACGTCATGAGCATCACCAACGGGCCCAGTCTCGACCTGGCGGATTTGACCGAATACACTATGGCGGATATTGACCAGCTCAAAATCAACATGCCGGTCGATGGTTTTGATGAAAGAGCCTGGCTCGCCGCCTATGGTATAGACGAAGTCCGCCCCGGCCTGATTCCGACCCAGTGGGATTGCGTTGTCAAAGGTTTCGGTGGTACCCGCGGCGAGAACGGCGAATGGCGCAACGGCGCCCTGACCGTGCAGGTGATC
>DDWE01000088.1 GCA_002345625.1 Desulfuromonadaceae bacterium UBA2294
CGCCGTTTGGGGTACGGGTCCCGTCCCAGAAACGGCCGACGATTAGTGTCAAAGTGGTCAAGGCAGACATCATCCCCGGCCCTCCGGCGCAGCCCGGTCCGGGGAGTATGCCCGCTGTGGCCGTCAAGGCACCGGTGGTTGTCGCGCCCAAGGGGAAGTCTTCAGCAGGGTCGGTGGATCAAACTCGGTCGATTTCTGGTGACCTGGCGGTTGAGCAATACCCGGTGAAGGCTGAGCCGTCCCGCTGGCTTGAAGCAGAGCGCCAGCGCTACAGAGAGCTGCTGCAGACCGGCACCTACGATGTTCTGGTTGTGCCGTTCCAGGTCAGTGGCTATGCCATTGATCGACCGGGACGATCCCTGATGACCCGTTATCTGTCGCGTGAACTGCACCGGGCGACGCAGTGGAAAATCCCTGACCCCACTCTGGTTGCCAAGGCCCTCGGCGAGCAGAATCGTACGTTTGATCCAAAACAGGTCTATGCTCTGGCTAATACGCTGAAGGTCCGGAAGATTGTCTGGTGCTATGCAGGGCATGAACAGGATTTGCAGCTGGACGTTCACTTTGTCGTCCAGCAGCGCGAAGGCAAAGGTCCTTTGCGTGAACAATCTCCGCAGCAGATTGTGGAGCGATTTGACATTCCGTTCAGTGACAGCTTGCCACCTTCGCAGGCGCTCCTTCCGGTTCTTGGCGAACTCACCGCAGAGATGGGGTTTCGTCCTGCCGATAAAAAATTACAGCAGCAGCGTACACTCAAGTCCTCTGGTCCGGCGTTCCCGGCGGATTTGGCGACGATCCTCAAAAGTCACGACGCTCCGGCGATCGACCGTGCCGCCTACCTGCAGTTGCTGGCTATTTTGTGTCCAAGCACCATCGAGGCACAAGGGTTTTACGAACGTTCTCTGGTCTTGCTTGAAGATGTCCCCGCGGATATGGCAGGGCGCAATTTGCTGCGCGCGCGTGCCTTGTTAAACCTCGGTCGACGACCGGCCGCCGTGGCGGCTTTGCGCGAAGCGCACACCCCGGCTGAGCAGGCCTTTCGAGCTTACCTTGACGGCAACTCGGATCCGTCCCGTACCTGGGCAGAAAAAATAGAAAACCCGGTGTATCGAACCCTGGCCGAACTCGAATCCGCCAGTTTGGCCAACAGTTACGGCATCCGGGAGTCGTTCATTGGACGCTTTCCTGCCGCGGTGCGTGTCCTACCTGAATGGGATGCGCTGATTCGCTGGCGACTCGATCTTTTTGATGCCTGGCATGTCGATGATAACCTGACGGTTAAAGAGTTGCTCGACCGGCATTTCCCGATCAAGGGTTTCTCGCTCAAGGAGTTGGCCTACGCGAATATGGTCGTCGGTCGGGGGGAATACCCTGAGATGCTTGATACCGCCGCGACGGAGCACGTGCGCAAGGTCCTTAATGCGGCTGCTCCGGTACTGCTTGCCAACGGCGATTCAGGCCCGGTGCCTCTCGACCTGCTGCGGTTGTTCGACAGTATCGGCCTGGCCAATATCGCGCAGGGCATCAACATCGGCTTCTGGCGCGGGAACCCGCAGGAAGTGCTGGATGATGTCGATCGCTACAAGCCGCTGTTTGACCAGCACCCGCTAATGGAATGGTATCGTTCACATGCGCTTCGCCGACTTTCAGGTGAGCATGGGGGGAAGAAAAGCAGTCTTTATCAGGAGGCCCAGCAACGTTTTGAAGCGCTTTGCGCGTGGGAACAGGGGCAGACAAGTTTTTCGGTCACGGCCTGCGGCAACGTAACGCGCACCTACGACTTCGATTTTCCGCGTCGAAGCGACTGGATCTTTATGGCTGCCTGGGATTCTCCTTCCGACCGCATCTTTGATAATCCGCAGGAGCTGATTCGGAACGGGGAGTACAAGGTGACACCCAATGACCGGCGCTACCTCTTTGACCAGCGCATTGCGCTCGATTATACGCAGACCGGTTTCAGCGAATTGAAAAAATACCACCAGGCATTAAAGCGTATGCATTACGACAAAGAGGCAGACGAAGTTGTAGAGCAATACCGAAGCCGGTTTCAGGGGATCCCGGCACGGGAAGCTTTTTACGCCGAGCTCGCGCGCAAGAATGGCCACGTGGGGGCGGTCGCTGATGTGTATGAAGAGGCCGTTCTCAGGCAACCGATGCAATGGAGCGGCTATAAAAACCTCTTCTACGAAAAGATTCGGCAGGGCGATCTCGATGGTGCCGTTCGGGCCGCATGGCGTTATCAGCCATTTACAATGGCACCTGAAGAACGGCAAAAATTGAAGATCGGTAATGTGGACCTCTCCAACCAGGCGTACCATATCGGTCAGTTTCTCTTCGCCGGCGGCTTTATTGACCAGGCGCGTCCGTTTCTGGAACTGTCGGCCGGCTACGAGACCGGTTCGGCTGCCGAGTATATCAGCCGCGAATTTCTCGCGCGGGTCGATCAGGATTTTATGCAGGCTGCAGCGCTCAGCCTGCGGCGCGCCGAACGCTACAACGACGCCGACGCCTATGCCAACTATATGAGCTACCTGAAGTTGATGGGCGAGGATCAGGCCGCCTGGGCCGTTCTCGACACTCTGCGTAAGTCACCCGGCGGGCAGGGGTACCTCTACCCCGTGTTGCTTGCTCAGCAAATGGATAATCTGACGGCGCAGCAGCAATTCGACTGGCTGTTGTCCCAGAAGTTCGACCAGGACGTTGTGAAGGAGGTCGCACTCAGGCAGGCCGTGAACATTTACGCGATCGACCGGCCAGTCTCCATGGCGATGGTTGAGCCCTTCGATCGTCTGGAAAACTGGTTCTGGGAGACGTTCAAGCTTCCGCCCTATCTGGTACTCGACCAGGGCGCGAACCGTTTGGGCGGGGTGTTTTCTATAACTAACAAGACCTATCCTGCGGGGACCGTATCGGCGTGCAAGACGCTTTCGCAGGCCTATGCGCTGATTCGGACTGACCAGCTGGGCAAAGCGTTTAAGGTGATCGACTCGACGTTCCTGCAGCTGCCCGTCGATCAGGACGATTACAGCTTCATGCTGCCGTACGGTGCCTGGGCCGCGTCCAAGTCAGGACAGTCCAGAGTCATGCAGTCGTACCTGGACCGACGCTCGAAGGAGTTAGCACCGGATTTTGACGACTATCTAGCACGGGCGTTTCTCCTCGGTGGACGAGGGACGCATGCCGAGGCGGTGAAATGCCTCCAACTCGCATGGTTCAATATCTTTTCGGCCAAGGGCAATCGGCTGGTTCCGGCCAAGTTCCAGTTTCTTGAAGCGTGCACATGGCTTTACGAGAGCACTCTGCATGATGCCTACAAGCAGTTGCTGCTGGAAAAAGCCAGGAGTCTGCAGGCTCTGGCCCCGGAGATTTCCTGGGGGTATTCGATGGCTTTGGCTTATGCCGAGTCGGAGCCGGAGCGGCTGAAATGTCTAGCGCTGACTCTCTACCTCGATCCGCAGTCGATGCGGCTAGCAGGCGTGTCCGATAAAGATAAAAAACGGGCCCGGGACTGGTTCAAGGACAATAATCCGTTCGATCGTCGACGGGGGACGCATGAGGGCAACGCGGATAATGTTAAACTTTGACGTGACCACACTGTCATAGTCATAGGGGACGTTGGTAAGTTACGTAAGTTATTCATCCGACAATCTTCTCTCCCACCCTGACCCCTCTGCTCTGCGGGAGGCCGAGATTGGGTCTTGTGGAACCCTTTCCTCGAAGCTCTCTGTCTCCCCTTTGGCGCCCGGCGCTGGCGGACCCTCCTTTGGGACAGCTGCACCTCCGTAAGCTTACCCAAAACGTAGACATGTCAAAAGTAGAGTTTTCTGGCAAAATGCAACCAGGAGGCTCTGATGAAAAAGTCACGTTTTACCGAAACTCAGATTGTTGCAATCCTTAACGAGGCCGACGCCGGGATTCAGGTTAAGGATATATGCCGTAAGCACGGTATCTCTGATGCCACCTACTACAACTGGAAATCGAAGTACGGCGGAATGAGTGCTTCTGATCTAAAGCGCATGAAAGAGCTTGAGGTCGAGAACTCAAAACTCAAGCGCATGTACGCTGACATGGCCCTTGAAAACCGGGCAATGAAAGACCTGATTGAAAAAAAGCTTTAAGGCCGGCTGATAAGCGCGAAGCAGTCACTTACTTAATTGCCGAGCATCGTCTGTCTGTACGGCGCAGTTGTTTTTGCCTCAGACTCTCTCGGGCGGCCTACTATCAAACACCCAAAGGGCCTGATCGTGATGCCGAGGTCATCGACGCCATCAATACGGTGATCGACAAACATCCTCGTTGGGGCTTTTGGAAGTGCTTCAAGGTTCTGCGCAGAAGTCACCGCTGGAATCATAAGCGTGTAAATCGTGTCTACTGCGAACTGCACCTGAACCAGAAACGCCGGGCTAAGAAGCGGCTGCCGCAGCGGATCAAGCAACCCTTACTTGTGCCGCCACAGCCGAATCAAACGTGGTCGGCAGATTTCATGAGCGACTCGCTTTATGCGGGCAAACGGTTCCGCACTTTTAACGTAATTGACGATTTCAACCGCGAGCTGCTCCATGTTGAAATCGACACATCGATTACAGGCAAACGACTGATCCGCGTCTTTGAACGTCTTCGTCTGGATCGCGGGTTGCCGGACGTTTTACGGACCGACAATGGGCCTGAGTTTTTATGTGGCGAGTTCATCGCATGGGCTGACTCTGTCGGCATGACGATTCAATATATTCAGTCAGGCGAGCCGAACCAGAACGCATACATTGAACGCTTCAACAAAACCTATCGAAACGAGGTTCTCGACCTGTACTTGTTCCGTAATCTGAACGAAGTACGGGAAGCAACTCACTGGTGGAAAATCGAATATAACGAAGAACGGCCTCATGACTCACTGGGAGATCTGACGCCAGCCGAATACATGACAAGGAACACCGAAAACCCTACTTTACAACTGTCTGCTTGACAGGGAAGCTTACGGTTAGGCTTCCAGAATGCTAAGTTTGGGGGAAAGGGTCAGGGAAAGGGGTCAAACGCCATCTACAGAATTCGATGGTAGACCCCTTTTTGTGACCCATTTATGGCCTAAGGAAAAATATGATGGGCTTAATCATCTTAGCTGTTATCGCTATATATGCTTTTTTAGCGTCATCAATTGTAAGATATGTTTATACAAAGACAGGAAATAATAAGAAAAGATATTTAGTTATTGCTATCGCAATTCTCCTTCCATTTTGGGATATGATTCTTCATTATCCCGTTTATTGGATTTTGAGTTCTACAGTTCCAGAAGTTGAAAGATACAAACCATACGAAAAGGTTGAAGGATTTTATGAGGATTATATCCCTGGGGGAAACGTTGCATACAATATGTTTTTGCACAAAACCTTTGAGAATAAATATAGTATTTATTTTGAAGAAGATGACAAATACAACAAAAAGGAACGTCGTTGGGATAAAAAATATTATAAAGCATTTTGGTTAAATAATAGTAATTCACCTACCTGTTTTCCTCTGCAACCGAGCACTGTTGAGGGAAAATACATTGAATTAATAAATAATAATTGGTGCATTTCTGTAGAAGAGATTGACGAAAGTCAAATGACAAAATATTGGGAACTTAACACCAAAGAAGTATTTCATTTGCCAATATTTTATTTAAACATATACATTGTTGATTTCTTCGTATCTGACAGGCATACGGGGGAACCATTTCTTAGATATAGAGATGTATTTGTTGATAGGAGTTGGCTGACTGCAATAAATTTTGTGAGTGGTAGAAAAAGTGTAAAAAGTGGTACAAAATTTACATATGGTTCCAGTGGTGGAGGGTTCCATTTTCCTGATTACAATATTATCAAAATTCTAGATTCAAAAGAACTGCCAAATATATAGAAAACGCATAACCAACGGGTCGATTTCGACGCGCCAAAACCTGGCGGTTTTAGCGCGTCTTGCCCGAAACGTTGAGGCTGTAGAAACACCTGAATATCAGGTAATTGTTAAAGGCTGATACCAAGATGACAAATCAATTAGTTAGAGCCATATTGACGGCAGTTTTATTATTGTTTGTACTTGGTTGTCATAGGGGACGTTGGTAAGTTATGTAAGTTATTCATCCGACAATCTTCTCTCCCACCCTGACCCCTCTGCTCTGCGGGAGGCCGAGATTGGGTCTTGTGGAACCCTTGCCTCGAAGCTCTCTGTCTCCCCTTTGGCGCCCGGCGCTGGCGGACCCTCCTTTGGGACAGCTGCACCTCGACCTGACCAGATGGTCACAAAAAAAGGGCCGGCGGTTCACACCGCCGGCCCTTTTTGCCTCTGTAAAATTAAGGTCTCCTAGCTTCTCTGGAACTCCTTGCTCGAGAAACTGTAGGTGAAGTTCATGTGGTCGGTGTAGGTCTTGTTGAGGATGGCGACGACATCTTCGGTGAAGACCAGCTCCTCGTCGGTGGGGATGACGAAGACCTTGATCGGCGAGTCGTCGGTGGTGATGACGTTCTCCGACTTGCGGGTCATGGTGTTTTTGTTCTTTTCCTTGTCGATCTTGATGCCGAGGTGCTCGAGGCCTTCGAGCGCCTTCTCGCGCAGCAGCCAGCCCATCTCACCGACTCCGGCAGTAAAGACGACAGCGTCGAGACGACCGAGAGCAGCGTAGTAGGAGCCGATGTATTTTTTCAGGCGGTAGCCTTCGATCTCAATGGCGAGTTTGCAGCGCTGGTCGCCTTCTTCGGCCCCTTCGATGACATCACGGCGATCGGTGAATTTGCCGGTAATGCCGAGCACGCCCGACTTCTTGTTGAGGATCGAGTCGACCTCCTTGGCCGAGATCCCTTCTTTCTGCTGGATGAACATCGGGATCGCCGGGTCGATGTCGCCGCAGCGCGTCCCCATCACCGCCCCTTCGAGCGGGGTGAGTCCCATGGAGGTGTCGATGGAGACGCCGCCTTTGATTGCCGAATGCGAAACGCCGTTGCCGATGTGCATGGTGA
>DDWE01000101.1 GCA_002345625.1 Desulfuromonadaceae bacterium UBA2294
ATGGCGAACCCGGCCCAGGTGGTCAAGGCGATGATTGAAGCCGATTCCTATGACGGCCCGTCTATTATTATCGCTTACAGCCATTGTATCGCCCACGGCATCGATATGACGACCGCAGTTGATGAATGCAAGAAGGCCGTTGCCTGTGGTCACTGGCCGCTGTTCCGCTACGATCCGCGACTGTCGGCTCAGGGCAAAAACCCGCTGCAGCTCGACAGCAAGGAACCGTCCATCTCCTTCGAAGAGTACGCTTACGGCGAGAACCGCTACCGGGTTCTGAAGAAGCTTCAACCGGAAGTGGCCAAGCGCCTCATGGCGCAGCAGACAAAAGAGACCGCATCACGATTTGACCTGTATCAGAAGCTGGCTGAAATGCAGGCTGACTGCGGCGACAAGAAGTAAATCAAGAGTTCAAATCATACGTAAAAAGGGGTTCTCGGCATCGTCCGGGGGCCCCTTTTTATTTGTACACTCCGTCTTTTTCGGTGCTTCGCTGAGCACCCGTTCTCCATTACGGGAATAGGGGTTGATGATTCAGACCTTTAATGCTATAAAGTCACGGATGTACAATACCAGCAAAGGAGCACCAGTATGTCGAGTTCTCACTCATCGACCTTCGTGATGTATGACGAAGAACTCCGCAAGATCAACATGGTCTCGGAGAAACTGCTTCGCGAAGCGAATGCCAAAGTCATTTTTCTGGTCGACAAAAATGGACAGTTGATCACGTCCGTCGGTGAGACCGAGCATCTCGACACCACCAGCCTGGCCTCACTGACCGCCGGCAACATCGCCGCCACCGGTGGTCTGGCCAAATTGATCGGTGAAAAAGAGTTCTCCATCCTGTTCCACGAAGGGGAGAAGGACAACATCCACATCTCCATCGTCGGTGGCCGCGTTATTCTCGTTGTTATCTTCGATACGCGCAGCTCCCTCGGTCTGGTGCGCCTGCGGGTCAAAAAAGCAAGTGATGACTACGGGCAGATCTTCGAGGATCTCGCCAAGAAAGCGGCACAGGAAGATAAAGACGGCGTTCCGAGTCCGTTTGCCGAGATCACGGACGACGACATCGACAATCTCTTCAGCTGAAGGGCCAACCTGCATGTCTTTCATCAATTACGCTTCACGCGAAATCAACTGCAAGATTGTCTATTACGGGCCTGGCCTTTGCGGCAAGACCACGAATCTGCAGTTCGTCTACCAAAAAACCTCACCCGACGCCAAAGGGAAGATGATCTCCCTGGCGACGGAGACCGAGCGCACCCTGTTTTTCGACTTTCTCCCTCTGGCCCTCGGTGAGATCCGCGGCTTTAAAACCCGCTTTCATCTCTACACCGTTCCCGGTCAGGTCTTCTATGACGCTTCGCGAAAATTGATCCTCAAAGGGGTCGATGGCGTTGTCTTTGTCGCCGACTCCCAGGAAGAGCGCCTCGACGCGAATATTGAAAGCATGGAGAACCTCAAGGTTAACCTGGAGGAGCAGGGCTACCAGCTCGACAAGCTCCCCTTCGTCATCCAGTACAACAAACGAGATCTGCCCAACGTCACCTCGATGGAGGAGCTGCGCAGCCTGCTCAACCCCAACAACGTCCCCGAATACGAAGCCTGCGCGACCACCGGCGAAGGCGTTTTCGAGACCCTCAAGGCGGTCGCCAAGCTGATCCTGATGGAGTTGAAAAAAGGCGGTGCCGGTGGCGGCGCTATGGGTTGACCCGCAACCGCTCCCATTGCTCATACCGACGCAAACGAATTATAACGAAAAGGCCAGCCTGCATCAGGTTGGCCTTTTTTCGAGCCCTGTCCCCTGTGAGACCTAACCATGTCCGACTGGACCCTTCTCGACACTGCCCAGATTCCCGGCAACGGCGGTGAGCTGCAACTCTACCAGCGCGATAGCGAGTTCTCTATCAGTATTCTCGGTGGGGGTGTGCTGATGAACACCAGGGCGCACGGCTCGGAGGATGCCCTGGCAGAAATCAGCTGTAAAAAAATCGCCAATCGCCCCGAGGCCCGCGTGCTGATCGGTGGCCTCGGCATGGGCTTTACCCTCGCCGCCGCCCTGCGCCATCTTGGCACCAACGCCGAGGTGATTGTCGCCGAACTGGTCCCGGCAGTCGTCCGCTGGAATCATGGCCCTCTGGGGGAACACGCAGGGAACCCGCTACAAGACCCCAGAACAATGGTGCGCGAAGGCGATGTCGCCAAGATTCTGCGCGGCGAGCGCAAGGCTTATGATGCCATTTTGCTCGATGTCGATAACGGCCCCGAAGGCTTTACGCGCAAAAAAAACGACTGGCTCTACAGCATCGACGGCCTGACCGCCGCCTACGGCGCCCTGCGCCCGAGCGGTCTTCTCGCCATCTGGTCGGCCGGGCCGGATCGCAGCTTTACACAACGGCTGCGCAAGGTCGGATTCAAGGTTCGCCAGAGTCGGGTCCATGAGCATGAAAAGGAAGGCGATCTGCACATGATCTGGCTCGCCGAGCGCGACCCTTAAGTCTTAATGTTGTGTAATTCTCTGTTTCTGAAGGAATTTTTTACCTTCAGATGAAAAAAGACGATTGTCCTGCACCGCTGCATCTGTTAGATTGATTGCGCTGGGTCGGCCCCACCCCCCCTCCGGGGCCTATGCGGGAGGAAATTGCGGACATATCTCTGCAGGTTGCCCCGCCCCAGCACTTTTTATTTGCCCTGCGGTGAGCAGGCGCCGACAGAGGCAATTTGGCCTTGACTTTGCCCCTTGGCGCCTGTATAAAAACCGTCGTTATATTTATTCCCCGATAGCTCAGTCGGTAGAGCGGGTGACTGTTAATCACCTTGTCGCAAGTTCGAGTCTTGCTCGGGGAGCCATAAGAAATAAGGGCTCACAGCTTTTTTGCTGTGAGCCCTTTTCTTTTGATTTTGAATCTCCCCCCCAGCGTTCCAACCCCGTGTGCTTGTTGAGATCAGCTAACACTGCCTCTAACTGAATCACCTGATCAATTCATGATTATTGATCAGACATATTGATGCGCCATGATTCCGGTGGCAGAAACGTTATTTTCAAACCAAAGGGAGAGGCTAGCTTTTCCAGTGTCGACAAAGTCGGATTTCCCGAACCATTTTCAAACTCCGAGAGAATACGAGGAGAGACACCGGCAATTTTTTGGGCATAATCCCTTTGCGTCATGCCGAGAATCTTGCGCATCTGACGCGTCGCCTCTCTTATCCCGATATTGCCTGCTGCGAGATCCCGGTAGAGGGTTTCTTTCATTTCTGTCATTTTATATGTGTCAGGACGTTTCATTTGTCTCTTTCTGCCGTGGATTATGGCTTGGCGCTTGCCAGCCCTCTGGCGACTTCATCTATCCATTTAGTCAGCCGCTCGATGATTTCATCATCAACTTTACATCGTCGCATGACATCTGGTAGCGCTTTGACCTTTTCGGCAAGGGTAGCAAGCCAGGTTCTGGTCTCGAATGGGTCAAGAGTATAGCGAAGCTTCTCGCATATGGTTGCCCATTCAGGTTGGCTGCCGGGGCGCTCATCTACCCATCGCGTTACGCGATTGATCCCTTCCGGATCAAGAAACATCGGAGCGAAGTCATACACGGGCGAAAGCGCAATTTGGCCATCAATTCTCAGGACAGCGGTGTTGCGGCCATGATTGTCGGTGTTGCGAAGCGCTAGGGTCAAGACATCTCTCAGGAGGTACTCACGCAGTTCCGTGGCGGGATCGGTGGCGCGCTCAGCCAGTGCCCGGCAATAAACATCGTGATGCACGGCTGTGCCAAACCCGGGGATACCAGCAAGGGCGTAGAGGCTGTGCATGCCGTGACGGATGACCTTGCCGTGTTGGACAACCCGATCAAATCTGGGGACAAAAAGGGTGCTGTTCTCGTATGTCAGTGGCGCACCTGTTCGAACGCCGAATTGTCGGGCGACCTCCAGGTAAGGCGCTTCATTTCTCAAAACCTGTTGGTTGCGCGCATTCGTACGGTCCCCTCGGGGAAATTTAACCAGCCAGAAACGAGCGGCTTTGTCGTCAGGTAGCGCCCCTTCGGCATGAAACATCCCGGCAACATCCTCGGCCAGCAAATATTTGGGTGCTTCACCCTGAACGCTGGAGGCGCCTGCGATATGTGCACCCCGTTCAGCGGCATATTCAAGAAAATCTTCGCGCTGTTCAAGGATATCGATACGGGGGAACCCGTTTTTGAACTGGTCAGGAGGAGGGGACTGGACTGCTTCTGCAATGCGCAGGTGGCCGGGCGGGTTGCCGGTCCCCTTGACAAGCACATGCCAGTCGACCTGGGGGCCGTCATTGGCGACCTGGATCCTTCTGAGCCAGGCGCGCCTGCCTGCTCCGGAAGGCAGCAGGTCGACCAAAAAAGCTGGCCATGTATCAAAACGGAACAGCTCAAAACCCACTGTCAAGCCCGGGACGAGTTCCGCGTTTTTGGAATTGAGGTTTGCAACAGCATAGTCGACATCATATTCCAGCCGACACGCCCCTTCGGTGCCTTTCTCTAAAGATGATCCATAGGGTTCAAATGTCGCTGCTGTCTGCCAGCGACCAGAGAGATATATTTCGATGTGACAATTCATATGATTCACAATAGTGGTCAAAAATGGCCTCTCCCCGTGCTTATTATTCACTTTAATGATTTATTATCGCCATTTGTAACGATGTCATATTTTTCATATTCACTATAGTGAATAGTTTTTGCTGATTTTACAAGAAATTATTCACTATAGTGGCTTGTGCTTGATTTGAATTTTGCTGATGCTGAAGGTTACTCGCTGACAAGTGCCCAGCACCGTCCGACTCGGGGAGGCATAAAAAGTGAGGGCTCACGGCTTTATCGCTGTGAGCCCTATTTATATCTGCAGCACTTACTCCCCATCCCCTCCCACCCAGGTCAGAGCCGATATCCCCCCTCAATGTCAGAGCTTCATGTACAACCCTGCAGATCCGCTCTTTTCACCTACAGTCGTAAACCCCTTTACGAAAAAGACTTGAGTGGTTAGTATTGCAAGGCGTGCAGCCAGTCACACTCCCACACATCAGTATCGTGACTGAACCATCGTCCTTTCCGGGAAGAATCGTATGATGTACTCCTCATTTCGAGTCACACTGACGATCACGATTCTTCTTCTCCTTTGCTTCCTGATCANNCACTCCCGCCATTTCTGCACCGGCTTCAGAGAAACCATCTGATGACGCCCTGGAGGTTGATCTCACCACCGAGGAACAAGCATTTTTACGCGCTCACCCGCAGATCCGGTTGGGGGTCAACGAAGACTGGGCTCCGTACGTCATCCGAACTCCATCCGGAGGACTGGAAGGGTTTGAAGTCGACCTGCTACAGATGATCGGTGCCGCCACCGGCGCCAATCTCAAACTCGTCGCCGGACGCTGGGAAGAGACCGTCGAGCAGGCGGAGAGGCGTGAACTCGACGGTCTGGCTATGACCGTGGCCAATCAGGATCGCGCGACATCCTTCATCTTCTCAGACCGTTATCTTTCGGTCTACCCGGCCTTCATCTTGCCTGCCAGCAATTTGCGCCGCATTGAAAAGATAGAAGACCTGTACGGAGATACGGTTGCCATCCTCGCAGGCCATAAGTTTTATCGAGCACTCCTTGCCGAGCATCCCGCAATTACCGTCATCGCAAAACCGACCGAGAACGAGGTGATTAGCTCCGTGGTCGAAGGCGTTGCCACAGCGGCTATCATCTCAACGACTTCGTTCGACAAATATTACAAGAGTTTTGCCCAGACGATCCGGATTGCCTACGTTGCACACGATAAACCGTTGGATCTTGTCTACTCCTTTCGCAAGGATTGGCCGGAGCTTGTCTCGATCTTCAACAAGGGATTAGCCGCTGTACCTAAAAACCATTTTAACGAATCCTATTATCGCTGGTTCGGCATGCCCCCGATGGTGTCGCCAGTCACCGCGAACATCCAGCAATTCTCCCCGGCCGAGCAGGCCTGGCTCAGTCAGAAAATCACGGTCCGGGCCCGAGTCGGCAATGCCATGCCGTTTCATTCCAGTGAACAGGGGCCGCATGGTATGTCCGTCGATTATCTAAACGCGATTGCACAAAAGGCAGGCTTCAAAGTTGACTATCGGACGAACATTCCCTGGCTGCAAAGCCTGTCCGACCTTCGTGAGCATCGTCATATTGACCTTCTTCTAACCGCAGCCCGTACACCGGAGCGGGAGGCCTTTCTGCTCTTTACCGAAAATTACCTGCTCGCTCCATCGGTCATTTTTACCCGGGAAAACAGCCCATTTGTCAGCTCGATCGACGATCTTGCCAATAAAACCGTTCTGGTTGAAAACGGTTTTGTCATCCACAAACGGCTGGAGCATGAGTATCCGTCAGTGCGCCTGTTGGTCAAAAAGAGCACTGAAGAAGCCTTGACGTCTCTCGCCGAGGGGGAGGGAGACGCCTACATTGGCAACCTGACTTCTGGCGCCTATTTCCTGCGCACGAAAAATCTGGACAATGTGAAGGTTACAGCTCCATCCCCCTTCGGCAACCACGACCAGGCCATGGCCATCCGCATCGACTGGCCGGAGCTAGTCGGGATTATTAACAAGACTCTGGCGACCTTTTCACCGGAAGAACATGCCGCGATCCGCGACCGCTGGCTGCCGCCGATCCGTTACGAATATGGCATCAGTCGCCGCGATGTTTTTACTGTCGGCATCACGGTCGGCAGTATTTTGTTGTCCATCATTGCCGTCGTCATGCTCTCGAACAAACGGCTGGCCAGAGAAATCGCCGCCCGCACTGCAGCTGAAACAACCTTGCGCACAAGTGAAGCGAATTTACAAAAAGCCCAGGAAATTGCAAAAATCGGCAGCTGGACTCTCGAGCTGAATGGCAAGCGCACCTGGTCGGAAGAAATGTTCCGGGTTTTCGGAGTGACACCGGCAACATTCAGCCCAACCACAGAAGCCATTCTCAGACTGGTCCATCAGGACGACCGAAAAACCGTGCTGGACTGGATTGATGCCGTCAGCGCCGGTGAACAACCCGGCGAACTGATCTTTCGCGCTATCGCCCCTGACGGCGACCTGCGCTTCATCAGCGCGCGCGGCGAGTTACACTGTGACAGCAAAAACCGTCCGGCGTTCATCTCCGGGACTGCAGAAGATATAACAGAACGGAAACTGGCCGAAGATGCACTGCGCAAAGCGTTGAACTTTACCGAGATTTTACTCAATGAGTCACCGGTAGGCATCCGGGTCTTTGACGGCGTAAGTGGCATCTGCATCATGGTGAACCAGGCGGCTGCCGATATTGCGGGAGGGGACGCCAATGCTTTGCTGCAGCAAAACTTCCGCAAGCTCCAATCGTGGCATACGTCCGGATTGACCACTTTGGCCGAAACCGTTCTGGCCGACGGCAAAGCCCGGCAAATTGAAACGGAGATGACGACGTCATTTGGTAAAACTCTGGCATCACGGTATTTTTTCGCCCGCTTTTTTGTCGAGGATCAACCCCACCTGATGACCATCGGTCAGGATATTTCTGAAGAAAAACGACTGGGACTGGAAAAAAAGCAGATTGAAGAGCAGATGCTGCATGTCCAGAAGTTGGAAAGTCTGGGGGTGCTGGCCGGCGGTATTGCCCATGACTTCAATAACATTCTGATGGCAGTGATTGCCCATGCCGAGCTGGCACTCAAGCGTCTTCCCCCGGAGTCTCCGGCCATCAACCACCTGCAGCAGATTCAGCTAGCCAGCAACAAAGCAGCCGATCTTGCCGGCCAGATGCTCGCCTATTCAGGGAAAGGGAAGTTCGTCGTTGAGCCCCTCGACCTCAACCAGATGATTGAAGAAATGATGAATTTGCTTCAGGTGTCGATTTCCAAAAAAGCCCACCTGCAGTTTGATTTAGGCCAACAGCTACCCGCAGTCGAAGCGGATGCGACCCAGCTGCGCCAGGTGATGATGAATCTGGTTATCAATGCCGCTGAAGCCTTGAACGAATTAAACGGCATTATTACCATTTCGACCGGGGCTATAAACTGTGATCACGATTATCTCAGTGAATCATGGCTGGGCGTCGAGGTCAGTGCGGGGCGGTATGTCTACTGCGAGGTCAAGGACACCGGCTGCGGGATGGACACGGAGACTCTCCGTCGCATGTATGAACCCTTTTTCAGTACCAAGTTCACCGGACGCGGCTTAGGCATGGCTGCCGTGCTGGGGATCGTGCGCGGGCACAAGGGGATAATCAAGGTTCACAGTGAGCCCGGGAAAGGGACAACCTTCAGAGTGTTGCTACCGGCGATATCCGGGCCATCGAATCAGGCCGTGACAGTGGATTCGGGTAAAGATTGGTGCGGAAGTGGGCAGGTGTTGCTGGTCGACGATGAACAGACCGTACGTGATGTCTGCAAAACCATGCTTGAAGAACTTGGTTACGACGTTCTGACCGCCAGCAATGGCGTTGAGGCTTTATCTATTTTTAAACAACACCGGGACACAATCCCTCTGGTTTTGATGGACCTGACCATGCCCATCATGGGTGGAGAAGAGGCTTTTCTCGACATGCGCAAACTTGATCCGAAGGTCAAGGTGATCATGACCAGCGGTTATTCTGATCAGGAGATATCTCACCTTATCGACAGTAAAAATCTGTCAGGGTTTATCCAGAAGCCATTCAGCATCTCCACCCTCCGGGATGCACTACACACAGTGACCGTAAAAAATCCCTGACGGGTGCTGCTCGTTCGACAAGCCCAAATCGACACTATCTACTGGAAATCAGCCGGTGCTCTTGCTACTGTCCATAAAATAAATCTTTTAACAATGATCGATGGAGGGCATTTATGCCTTGGCAAATTATCTTTAAAATCGGCGCAGAAGAGGGCTCGTTGACCGTTCTCGGTCGCCACAATGACGCTGGACAGTGGCAGTATACTCTGGTGCGTGACGAAGCGGCTCTGCAATTTCTGACCAAAGAGTTCACTGACAAAGAGCTTTATTCCGACTGTCTCGCTTCCAGTTGGGAAGAGGTCCTCGACGAACTGGATGTCTACCCCTGGGCTCAGATGTACCCCTTAGGCCCGTTTCATCCCGACCACAAAATTCGTATCTGGGCCGCAGTTCAGGCCCGAAGCGCCGAGGATGGGTACGATGCGGACTGGGAGACATTGTGTGGTTGTGGCGAGGATTGTCGAGCATAGTCCTTCGTGGGCACCATGCTGTACGTCAGGCTCAAGCCTGTCACGGGCAGCGAAACTCCATCTGAAACGTTCGCCATCCCTTTATCTGGCCAGCAGGAGGATCAGGTGTGGTCGTTGATTTAAAAGGACTGGTGGTTGATTACACCTTGGGGAGACACCCCTTCACCGTGCTCGACATCCCGGCCTGGACGCTGCCTCAAGGTGCTCAGGTAGCGATCTTCGGCCCGTCCGGCTGTGGCAAATCGACCCTGCTGCACATTATTGCCGGCCTGATGGCGCCGACACGCGGAACAGTCGTGATCTGCGGCGAAGACCTCGGCCGCTTGAGCGAACCGGAACTTGACCGGTTTCGGGCCAATCATATCGGTTATATCTTTCAGGAGTTTAATCTGCTACAGGGCTATTCAGCCCTGGAAAACGTCCTCCTCGGCCTGACTTTCTCGACCCTCAAACCGGATCGGTTGCTGGCCAGGGAGTTGCTCGCCAGAGTCGGTCTGTCCCAGCGGGAGAGACACCTGCCAAGCGAACTGTCGGTCGGGGAACGCCAACGGGTGGCGATTGCCCGCGCATTGGCCCACAAACCAACTCTGATACTTGCCGATGAACCGACCGGTTCCCTTGACCCGCACCATGCCCGCGATGTCGTACTGCTTCTGCAGGAGATCTGCCGCGAGCATGACTGTTCACTGCTTACGGTCAGTCACGATGCCGAGGTGGTCCGCTCTTTTGCCACGAGCCTGCCTTTTCTGGAGCTGAATCGGGCGTTTCACACGCCACCGACGGTCGGAGGTGACGGATGAAGCTGGGGTGGATTATCGGCAAGAGTTTGCGTCAGCATAGCCTTTCGACCGGCTTCGCCGTTGTCAGCATCGCGCTTGGCGTTGCCTTGATCATCGCCGTGGTCTCCCTGCGTGAACAGACGCACCGTAATCTCAACGAGGCCGGGATGGGCGTCGATGCCATCCTCGGCCCCAAGGGGTCGCCCCTGCAGATCGTCCTGAACGGCCTCTACCACATGGAGGAGATGCCCGGCAAGATCAAGTGGACCTACTACCGGAAGGTGCTGTCCAATCCGATCGTCGAAGCGGGGTTTCCGTTTTGCACCGGGCATTCCTATGCCGGATTTCGCGTTAATGCCGTCGACCAGCACTTTCTGACCAATTTCGAATATCAGCCCGGCAAAACATTTTCGTTGTCGACTGCTGAAGGGGGTGAAGGCCGGCTCTTTAGAGCCCTGGACGAGGCGGTGGCTGGATGGGCAGTCGCCAGGGAGCTCGGGATCAGCCCCGGTATGACCTTCAATCCGGTCTGTGGCGTCGCCTCCGGTCCGGTACACAAGAACAGCATCACCTTCGTCGGTGTGCTGGCACCGACCGGAACCCCCCACGATCGGGCGATCTATATCCCCCTTGAGCGATTCTACACCCTGGAAGGGCACGAGAATGTTGCCAGCATGGCGACAGATGAACAGTACCGCGAAATCAGTGGTGCTTACCTGAAGATCAAGCGCGTTCGCGGCGGAGCCCTGAACCTTAATCTGCAAGGGTTGAAATACGATATCAACCAGTCGACCGCAGCACAACTCGTCATCCCCAACGAAGTGCTGCCCAAACTGATGGCGATTATCGGCTGGGTCGATGGTGCACTGTTTGCGGTGGCACTTCTGGTCACAGGATTAGGGACCATGTGCCTTCTCGTCTCTTTGGTTTCAGCCTTACGGGAGCGCCGACGGGACATCGCCATGTTGCGCTTTATCGGTGCCACCCGCCGCACCATACTCGGTCTGGTGCTGACCGAATCTTTGGTCATCGCTCTGCTCGGCGGCCTGCTCGGCCTGCTTTTGGGACACGGTCTGGTCTGGATCGGCAGCCTCTATATCAAGGCCGAGACCGGACTGTTGTTCAGCTGGTTGTATCTGTCGACCGCCGATATCTGGCTGCTGCCGGGACTGATTCTTCTCGGCCTTTGCGCGGGTCTTTTCCCCGCCATGCAGGCCTACCGGCTCGGGGTATTAAGAAACCTGCGGCCATTGTCTTAACAAACCAAAACAGGAGAATATAATGCGGATCACGCAACGGATTGGAGCCTTAATCGTTGCCGGCGGACTGCTGATCAGTCTTTTCGGGTGTACATCAGAGACCCCATCTGGCACAGACCAACACACGTCTGACCAGACAAACGACCAGCATACGGCTTACCATGGCGGTTGTCTGAATGTTATTGAGACCTGTGAACTCGGCCATGCTGAAGTCAGAATCAGTGGCGACCAGTTACAACTCTGGTTCGTCGGCGGCGAAAATGAGACCAAACGGGCGGTCCGGATCAGCGCCAGGCAGGTTGTCTTAGCCATCACGCCTGAAAATGGCGGGCAAAAGAACCTGACCCTGATGGCTAAACCGATTGTCCTGGCCGAAGAGAGCGTCGGGGACTGCTCTTATTTTGAAGGAAGCGCCGACTGGTTGACCGGCGTCAAGCAGTTCACCGCCAGCGGCACAGTCGAGCTCAAAGGCCGACCGCGCTCAATCCGCATCAGCTATCCGGATGGCTATGACCCGGAAGAGGACCATGGGCACACTGGGGGGCACGGCAAGTGAACCGATGGAGATGGCACTTCATTACACTGGCCCTGCTGTTGGCGCTCTTCTTCGCCAACCACTTTGAGCACTCTCTGCGCGCAAAAAAAGCTGTACGGACTGCGGAACAAAGTGTACCTGTCATGCAGATCATCGACAGCAACAGTGGCCACAGTTCAATCCAGATAGACGAACAGATACCGCTTAATGGCTATTTGCACTTCAGTACCCTTGGCACCTGGGAGTTCGACCAGGACAACCCGGCGCCGGCCCCGGCACTTGTTATGGAAGCTCATGAGCAAAAGATCAAGATGACCGGATTCATGTACCCTTTGCAAGAGAGTGACAATCTGACCCTCTTTGCCTTGCTGCGCACCACGCAAACCTGTTGTTACGGCCCCCGCCCGCAGTACAACCAATATGTCTTTGTTGAAATGTCACATCCGGTAAAATTTGAGCGATTGGCACCGGTTGTGGTTGAAGGCCGGTTTCTGGTCGATGCCAAACCGGAAGACGGGTACATCTACAGACTGGAAGGAGATTCAGTTCGCCATGCCGCTCCCGACGACCAGCCGGTCAGCGCCGAAGCGTTTGCGCTTAAAAACGACCTGCCGCGCTTCGATTTCGCCCCTCTTTTGGCGGCGAGAACCGCCGCTGACAAGGAGGAGGCTATTAACCGTCTGGCGGTGGAGTTCGACGGCAGGCAGATGGTGCTCGCAGGCTTCATTTCCGGCAAAACCGGTGCGCAGCCGCTTCAGATCATGATCGGGGAATACCCCTGGGACGGGAAGAGTCAGGGCACCCCCCCCAACCTTTACAACACCGTGCTTGTCTCCCCAAAAAGTGGACGTGATACCCCTCCGGTATGGTGGCAGGAAGCTGTGTTCAAAGGGAGGCTGCAGGTGACCAAAGATCCGGCCGCCAGAGGCAGGAACGGCATTATCAGCCTTCAGGATGCAGAGCTCGCGGTTTCGGGTTCCGGCTCTTCTGCTCTTTCAGGAACGACCGCCCCTCTGTTGCCCCCGGTGTATGAGCTGATCATCATTGCAATCTGGGCCTGTTTTTTCTTTATCCGCTTGCGCGCGCACCGCTCACTCATTGCCAACGCGCAAGGAGACAAAAAATGCCCTTAAGGAAACTCGCGACCCTGATCGCACCGACGACCCTAACGGTTCTGCTGGCGACCTTCGTTCCGGTACACACCGGATATGCCGACACAGTCAAGCCCCCGGCTTCATCGGCATCTGCTGACAGCAAGACCCGTTCAGGAAAAATCGCCGCAACCGTCAATGGCGAGCCTATCTACGAAGCAGAAGTGCTGCGCGCGCTGCCTGAAGACACCTTTGATGTGCAGCGAGATAACGATAAGAAAAACAAGCTGGCGCGCCTAATCGATGCCGTTATCAAGGATCAGTTTCTTAAACAGAAGCAGATTTCGGTTACCGAGAGACAAATTGATCAGGAAATCGAGCGTTTCGTGCAAATGCTTACGACCACCGGAGGGACTTGCTGTGGAGCGGTCTATGACAGTCTGACCCATTTCATGCAGGTTCATTCCTACACAGGGGATGAAGTCCGCAAGGAAAACGCCAACAATGCCGGAATGGCCCTTTATGTGAAGAAGTTGCTGCAAAAACAGATTACGCCCCAAGCCTTGTCAATCGCTGTCAAGCGTCATCGGGCACAAATTGAATCCAAATATATCAAAGGGTTTGTGATTGCATTCCCATACTCTGCCGACACGAATCTATCCAGAGTCCCGGAAGAGATAAAGGTTGAAAAAGAGAGACGCGCCAAAGCCGCTTTGGCGCGTCTTGATAATGGTGAGTCTTTTGCTGCCGTCGCCAAGGCCACATCAGAAGATAAAATGTCGGCGAACATCGGTGGAGCCCTTGGCTGCGTCAACAAAGACATTTTCGGGGCCAAGGTAGGGAATGTTTTCAAGGCCCTTCCATTCGGGAAACACAGCGATGTGATTAAAACCAGAACCGGATATTACATTGTCATGCATATGAAGCTGACTGAGGAAGACGAACGGACTGTTGCCAGCAAGATTTTAGAGGAAAAAACGAAAGATAAGGTGAATATGGAATACCATGAAGAGGTTAAACGGGCAAAGATCGTTTACGATCCCCCTGCAGATTAAATGGTGAGATTGTTTATTTCAATGACTTCAAGGCAAACCCAAAAAGGCTGAATTATAGGCCCTTCCTTTTTGGGTTTGCCTTTGATTTTAATCTCAAGCCGCCGATAAATAGTTTCTGATCGCCTGCTCCTGACGTTCCCACTCAACAGCAAGGCGCTGCTTTAAAAAAGTCGACAGCAGACTGTTAAACAGCTGCAATCCCTCTTCAAGCAAAAACATCCGCTCATAAAAGACCGCCTCGCGCTCCAGAGCCGGATCAGTGGTTGCATCCTTCTCCAGCGTCACCGACGGCGCCTTGAACGATGCGAAATAGAAGGTGTCGCCCTTTAAGGTCAGCTTCCACTGTTTCTCCTGCTTCTCCAGATAGAGGACCGACTCGCAGATCGCTTTGCCACCTTGCAGCGCTGTACGCACTTCGTTGAAGTTATCCTGCGGTCCGGTGACAGTCACCTTCTGCACACCATTTTCATTGCTGGCCATCAGCAGCACACGGTCATTGAGATAGGCAACGAACCCTTCACCGGCTCCAGCTGGTCCGGGCTGGTTGACCGTGTACTCGGACGCCGCATTCATGGTCTCGTGCATCAGCCAGAGCAAAAAATCCTGACCGAGCCACTGATTGGCCTCGATTTGTTCCAGGATTGCATCAGTGCTGCTGGTGTTGGCGGCGATCAGAGCCGAGCGCAGGCCTGCATCGACAACCTGACCGGCGCGGGCCATGGGATGGAACGGAACCAGTCGCAAACCATCGAAGCTTTTTTTGAATTGCTCAATAAACTGTTCGATCGCCTTGCTGCCGAGGCTGGCAAAGGTGACCAGGTTACTGCGCGTATCCCAGACCGCATCGTAGATCGCCGGCACCGGCAAGGTTTTGGCCAGCAGACTGCCGCGCACCGCATCGCGCAGGTCATCGCGCTGTGCTTTTGGCACCCTTTTGAACTTGGGGTTGACCGCCAGCCAATCGTCCTCGGCTTTTTTCATATACGGTTTAAGCAGGGCAGTCGGCAACTTGCGCTGGTCGCGGCGCAGGGAGAAGCCGAAGTAGTGATCACGATGAAATGTCTGCGAACTGGCAAAATCGCTTGCCTGAAAATCATCGAGCTGCGCCCAGCCGCAGGCAAGCTCGTCGCTGCTGTGCTCGATGGAACGAAACCCGTCGCGGGCAAGGCCTTCGCCGACCCAGGTGACGAGGTCGGCGGCAGGTGGCGTACCAACAACCTGGAACTGACAGATACTGACCGTGTTATTGAGAAGACCCATTCTTTGCTCCTGTTCGCTAAAGTTGCAGGGGCCTAAGGTGTTACACTTTTGCTGCGTACAGGGCAAGAAGAATCTCCCCTGCAACTGCACAGATGACGAATCGGCGTTATCGGGTAAAGTTTAGAGAAACAGGTAAAGGAGCGAACATGAAACCGACACTGCACGCCGGACTGGAATGGACCCATCACTACACTGTCCCGGAAGATAAAACCGTCCCCTTCGTCTACCGTGAATCCGATCTGTTTCAACAGATGCCATCGGTATTCGCCACCGCATTTATGGTCGGGCTGATGGAGTGGGCCTGCATGGAAGCGCTACGCCCGCACATGGATGAGGGTGAAATCAGCCTCGGCACACAGATCTGCGTCAGCCATTCGACAGCGACGCCGCCGGGGATGACCGTGACCGTGCAGGTCAGCTGTCTGGAGGTGAACGGGTCACGGACCAAATGGTCGATCGTTGCTCGCGATGAAAAGGACCAGATCGGGGCCGGAACCCACGAGCGCTTTACCATCAACCGGACGAAATTTGAGCAGATTGTTGCTAAAAAGCAGGGGGGGTAAGTCCAGACGAATCGATCAGAGCGGGTTGCCACCGTGCTCGGCCCGCTGTTTGAGCAGGGCGACCAGTTGCCAGATCTGCTGTTCGCTGAAATGCTGGCCCCAGGCCGGCATCACCGAACCTTGCGATTGGTAAGGTTCAACACTCTTGCCGGTCTCGATGCGCCAGTAGAGGTAGGCGGGATCGCTATGACGGTAACGGGCTTCGGTGAAATCAGGGGCAGGGGGGTAGTAGCCATCGGCTCGCGGCGAGCGCCCTTCATCGACCTTGCCATGGCAGGAGGCGCAGTTGCGCTGAAAGATTTTTTCAGCCGCGGCCAGCGTAGCGGGATCGTGTTCAATTCCTGCCGGCATAATCCGGGCCGGGTAATTGCCATGGCCATCGTGACAGGCTGTTGCCAGCAGGGTCAGCAAAAGAATCAATAGAGCCCGACGCAGGAATCTCACGAATTACTCCAGAGAAAAACATCTCCATCAGTCGCACGATGTTCTTGCAACCGTGCGGCTGATCGTTCGTCAGCCACCACGATCTTAAGCCGCAAGCGGCACCGCTCCCCATTGCTGCAACTGCTCCAGTACCGCGACAATCAGACCATCAAGCGCCGCCGCGACCGTCGGCGTCAATTCCAGCCCCATATCGACCGAGACCGCCTGCACGCCAAGGACGACAACTTCGGCCGGCAGCGTCCCCTGCAGTTCGGCCACAGCGAGCAGATCCTGCAGCCCCATCTGGTGAACGGAGAGCTTGCCGGCAAAAGCCCGCGGCACCTCTTCACCAACAAGCCGATGCACGCTCCCAGGTGTGCTGCGCATCTCCAGAGCATCGATAATCAGCACGCGCTGCGCCTCTTCGAGATAGGGGAGCAGATCGAGACCAAGCGTACCGCCATCGAGAATCCGCACCTGCGACGACCAGTGAAACTCCCGCTGCAGACGCTGCACGGCGTGAACGCCGACAGCGTCATCCTGCATTAACAGATTGCCGAGACCAAGAACCAGGATTGACATCAGGTGTCGATATCCCGCGGCTCGATATACTTGTAACCACTGAAAATGCCGCTGATGGTACCGTTACGCTCCTTGATGTCCATCAACCAGGAGCTGTAGACATGATTGATGATAAAGCCGGCTAAAAGCCACATGACAACATGATGCACCAGGCGCAGTTCCTGATTGCCGACCAGCGGCAACAGCCAACCGACCGCGCTATCCCAAAGCCCACCCGGCGCATACTGGCCGTAGAGGGCGAAGCCCGACAGGATCTGGATCAGAAACAGTGCAAAGATACCGATATAGGCTGTTGCTGCCACCGGATTGTGGCCGACCTCATAGGTGATCTGCTTGCCGGTGAAGGTGTAGTAGCGCAACATCTTGATGAAGCCGCGGCGCCCGCCCGGCGTCAGCCAGGGGAGAAAAGCGCGCCAGGAGGCGTAGCTGTTGCCGATGAACATCCACAGAATACGCACCAGCAGAGAAATCAGCAGCACATAACCAAACAAAAAGTGGACAAAACGCACCGTCCCCATAACATAGGGGGTCGGAGTCGTCACGATGGCAAAGGGATCACCAATGTAATAGCCGGTGACCGACAGCACCACCACACACAGGGCGTTGACCCAGTGGCAGATGCGTAGTGGCCATTGCCAGACATAATGAATTTCCAGCATAAGCGCCTCCTTCGACTAAACGACCTTGACCCGAATAATCTCCGTCCCGTTGCCATCAAGCAGATGCACGGCACAGGCGAGACAGGGGTCGAAGGAGTGGATGGTGCGCAAAATTTCCAGCGGCTTCTGCGGATCGGCGATCGGCGTACCGATCAACGCCTCCTCGTAGGGACCCCGCTGTCCCATGGCATCGCGCGGACCGGCATTCCAGGTTGACGGGACCACGGCCTGGAAGTTGGCGATTTGGCCGTCCTTGATCCGGATCCAGTGCCCCAGAGCACCGCGCGGTGCTTCGTGCCAGCCGAAACCCATTACCTCTTCTTTCGGCCAGGTCGATGGATCCCACTTATCACCATTGTGCACCTCGAGAATACCGCGCCCCATGTTGGCAGCGAGTTCATTCAGCCATGACTCGTTCTTCTGTGCCAGAACCAGGCAGTCGATAGCCCGGGCGGCAGTGCGGCCGAGGGTGGAGAACAGAGCCGTTTTCGGCGCCCCAAGGGCATTCAGCACCAGATCGACCGCCGCCTGAACTTCCGGCACGCCGCCGACATAAGCGACCAGAATGCGGGCCAGAGGCCCGACTTCCATCGGCTGATCCATGTAGCGTGGTGCCTTGACCCAGGAGTACTTGGCGTCGGTATCGAGAAATTCGTAGGGCGCTTTTGGCCCGGTGTAGTTGTCGGTAGTCTCGCCTTCGTAAGGGTGTAAGCCCTTGTCGTCCCCCTTGCTGTAGTTGTACCAGGAGTGGGTGACATATTCGGCGATCTTCTTCTCATCCATCTCCAGCAGACGGGAAATATCCTTGCCCATGATGACGCCGCGCGGCATGAAGAACTTTCCGCTGGCGTCGGGAAAATCACCATAGGAGAGATAGTTGCCGACCCCGCCGCCGATCGCCGCCCAGTCGAGATAGGAAGGAGCGACCGCCAGCACATCAGGGATGTAGACCTGCTCGACGAATTGCCGTGCCTGCTTGAGAAGTTTGCCGATGTAGGCGATCTTGTCGGCGTTGATCGCATTCTGGCTGTTGGGGTCGACCGGGATCGACATGCCGCCAACCAGGAAGGTCTGCGGATGCGGATTCTTCGAGCCGAGGACAGCGTGGATCTTGATCACTTCCTTCTGCCACTCCAGCGCCTCAAGGTAGTGCGCCACCGCCATCAGGTTGGCCTCCGGCGGCAGCTTATAGGCACTGTGGCCCCAATAGGCGTTGGCAAAAGGGCCGAGACGACCGGTACCGACAAACGCCGCCACCCGGTCCTGAATCCCCTTGAAGTAGGTGGTGCTCGATTTCGGCCAGGGCGAGATCGACTGCGCCAGCTTGGCGGTCGCCGCCGGATCGGCCTTCAAGGCGCTGGTGATATCGACCCAGTCGAGGGCGTGCAGGTGGTAGAAATGGATGACGTGATCCTGCACATTCTGGATCCCCATGATCAGGTTGCGGATCAGGCGCGCATTATCCGGGATCTCGATATTCAGGGCATCTTCCACCGCGCGGATACTGGCCATGGAATGGACCGTGGTGCAGACGCCGCAGAAGCGCTGGGTGAAGTGGTGGGCATCACGCGGGTCACGCCCTTTGAGAATGGTTTCGATGCCGCGAAAGGCGGTGGAGGAGCTCCAGGCATCGACGATTCTCCCCCCTTCGACCTGCGCCTCGATGCGCAGATGCCCTTCAATGCGGGTGATCGGGTCAACGACGATTTTCTTGGCCATTATCTATTCCTCCCTTTTAACCTTGTCTTCTTCCATAGCATCACCCTTGCGGAAGGCGCTCGCTACCGCGTGCACACCAAACGCCGCCGCCGTCGCCGCCGCCAGACCGAGACCGAGCTGGTCGACCGTGGTCTCGACGCCAAATCCTGGCACGTTGGGCAGGCGCCGGTAGAACGGGCTCTTGTTATCCCAGAACCCGGGCTCAGAGCAGCCGATGCAACCGTGTCCGGCCATAACCGGCCAGCTCACCCCTTCGTTGTAGCGCACTGTCGGGCAGTTGTGGAAGGTCTCAGGCCCCTTGCAACCAAGCTTGTACAGGCAGTAACCCTGGCGGTGACCCGCATCGCCGAAGCCTTCGGCATACTGGCCGGCGTCGAAATGGGCGCGACGCTCGCAGTTGTCGTGAATCCGCTTGCCGTAGGCAAACAGCGGTCGACCAAGGCGATCGGTGGCCGGCAGAGTGCCAAAAGTGAGAAAATGGACGACGGTAGCAGTCAGGTTGGTCGCATTAAGCGGGCAACCCGGAAGGTTGAGGACCGTGGCGCCGGGGACTGCCTCCTGCACCGACAGGGCACCGGTCGGGTTCGGCGCCGCTTTCGGCAAGCCGCCAAAGGCGGCACAGTTGCCGACAGCGATGGTCGCCGCCGCATTGCCACAAACTTCACGGGCAATATCAAGAGCACTGCGACCGCCAATGGAACAGTAGGCACCATCGGTCGGAATAGAGCCTTCGACAATGGCGATGTATTTGCCCTTGTAGTCTTTGATCGTCTTCGCTTTCGCCTCTTCGGCGAGATGACCGGCGGCGGCCATGATGGTCTCATGGTAATCGATGGACAGCACGTCGAGAATGATATCGGCGGCGGTCGGCTGATTGGAGCGCAAAAAGGCCTCGGAGTCCCCGGTACAGCCCTGGAACTCAAGCCAGATGACCGGTGGCCGGTTGTCCTCCAGCGCCTGAGCCACCCGTGGCATGAAGGTCATCGGCAGAGCGAGGGCGGCGGTGGTCGCCGTGCAGAACTTGATGAAGTCGCGCCGGCTGACGCCGCGGGCCTCCCATTTCTGCAGAATCTCTTCCGGAACAGACTGCGAGTCGGAGCGTGGATCCTCTTGCATGGAATTCTCTCCTTTCATGCACGACCGGCCAAAAACACCGTTTGTCAAACCATAGCAGCGGTCACAGTGAGCAGTCATCGGCGAAACTCACTTTGATAAACCTACTTATTTATTCAATAATTACTATATCTTTCATCCCGGAAACAGCCGGAATTCGGATCCGTAAATAATTAAACAGCGTTTTAGACATTAAGGAATACCGCCGGTTGCTGTCAAGAACATTTTCTAATTTTTGTGCTTCTAAAACATGATTACTTTTTTCTCATGGATTTTAGCAGGCCTGATTCCATCCGCAAGGTCACCAAGGTGATATACTCGAAAACAATCGGGGAATAGCACTTCAACTGCTCGCTGAGCGGGTCGCTCGGCGTGGTTACACTGTTCCTGGGCTTTCCCGGTGAATCTTTTCAGGAAAGGCGTCTAGGAAATCATGGGAAAGACAGTATTTGTCACCGGTGCCACCGGTTTTGTCGGCCATGAAGTGGTTCGTCAGTTGACCGCAGCCGGCCACACCGCACGTTGCCTGATTCGTCCCGGCTCCGAACGAAAGCTGGAGACGCTACCGCGTATTGAAGTGGTCTATGGCGACGTGATCGACCCCGATAGCCTAAAGGGTCTTCTGGAGGGGTGTACTGCCGTGATCCATCTGGTCGGCATCATCCGCGAATTTCCGCGCCGAGCCATCACTTTCGAGCGCCTGCATGTCGACGCTACGGTCAACATGCTGACCGCAGCAACTGAACAAGGGGTGAAACGCTACCTGCACATGAGCGCCAACGGCGCCTGCACCACAGCCAGCGCCGGCTACCTTTCGACCAAGGGACGCGCCGAAGAACAGGTCTGTGCATCCACCCTCGACTGGACCATCTTCCGGCCGTCACTGATCTTTGGCCCCGGCGGCGAATTCGTGCAACTGCTTTCCGATCTGGTGCGCCGCCTGCCGATCGTGCCGGTCATCGGCAATGGACGCTACAGGATGCAGCCGGTGGCTGTGGAACAGGTGGCCGAAAGCTTTGTTGGCGCCCTGCAACGGCCGGAGACCTGCGGCCAGACCTACCACCTCGGCGGTGGCCAGAGTTACACCTATGACGAGCTGCTCGACCTGGTTGGCCAGGCCCTTGGCAAACGCCACGTTGCCAAGCTGCATCAGCCCCTGTTTATGATGCGCACGGCTACCGCACTGCTTGAATCGATTCCACTGTGGCCGGTCAGCAGTGACCAGATCGATATGCTCCTTGCCGGCAACGTCTGCAACCCGGCCGACTGGGCCACCGCCTTCGACCTGACACCGATCACCTTCGCTCAGGGGATTGAACGCTGCATCAAATCTTAACCGGACGTCCTGCGCCCGGAATGATCACACCTCAATGTAAAGGGATTAGCCAGGCAAAGTATCAGCGGTCACGCTGCAGCTGGCACCACGGCAACCTTATACCGGTCACCGCCTTGCTCCGCATCACAGATCCTGCGTCTGTCTGATCTCCCCAGCCTTCCCCCTCCATAAATCTCGGCTGTCCATTAATGCTATAACATCCGGGTTTTTCACGCCGCCTGCCGGCAGGCATTCCTTTTCTGCCTGCCTTGACGTATGATGTGCCGATTTGACCTGGAGATAAGCCTTTGCCCTTTGACTATACACCTGCCGCTCTCGATCTGATGCGCAGCGCCATCGCCGGCGCCAGTGGGCGCGAAGTCTTTTTTCGGGCCATGGTCGATGACCAGAGACAGATTGTCGGTGCCGAAGTTCTGGCGCGAGGGAATCGAAGCGCGGTCCCGGCCCTGTTACACTCCTGCCGCTATGGGGATGTTGTTATCCACAACCACCCGTCAGGCAACCTTGAGCCCTCGACCGCCGATCTCGAAATTGCGGCCAGTCTCGGCGCGCTTGGGGTCGGTTTCCACATTGTGGATAACCTTGTGGAAAGTGTTTATAGAGTCGTCGAAGCCTTCGCACCGGAGACCTTGCGTCAGGTTACCGGGGAGCAGATCACCGCCCACCTCGGTCCCGATGGTTCCGTCGCCCGCGCCCTGCCCGATTACGAAGACCGCCCCGAGCAGTTGCAGATGGCCGAAGTCGTTGCTGAGGCCTTCAACCACGACCGCATAGCCGTGATTGAGGCCGGCACCGGCACCGGCAAGAGCCTCGCCTATCTGATTCCGGCTCTGCTCTGGGCCACCACCAACCGCGAGCGGGTCATCGTCGCCACCCGAACCATCAACCTGCAGGAACAGCTGATCCGCAAGGACCTGCCGTTTTTGCGCCGCAGCACCGGCCTTGAAGTGCAGGCGGTTCTGGTCAAGGGACGGAGCAACTATCTTTGTCGCCGCCGTACCGAAGCCGCCGGAGCCGAGCTCGGGCTGTTCGACCAACGTCAGACGGCAGAGCTTGCCGAGTTACGCCGCTGGGCTGCGCAATCCGTGCAGGGTGATCGTGAAGAGCTGCCGGTGCCGCCGGAGGAGGATCTCTGGGAGGAGGTCCGCTGCGAAATTGACCAGTGCGCCCGTGCCCGCTGCCCCTTTTTTACAGACTGTTTTTTTTATCGCGCCCGCCGCCAGGCCGCCAGTGCTGACATCCTGGTGGTCAATCACGCCCTTTTGCTGGCCGATCTCGCCCTGCGCCACAGCACCGACAACTATACCGCTGCCGCCGTCCTCCCCCCCTGCGATCGCCTGATTCTCGACGAAGCCCATCATCTGGAGGATGTCGCCACCCGTTCCTTCTCCGCCCGCACCACCCGCTTCAGCATTGCCCGCCTCCTCGGCCGCCTGCGCCATCCGCGCAAAACCGATCGCGGTCTGTTGCCCCGCCTGCTGCACCAGCTCGGAGAGCACCTGCCACAGGGGCAGGATGATCTTTATCACAGAATGCACAGTCGGATTGAAGAGCTGACCAGTGGCCGCCAGCAGCTGCTCGACACCGCAACATCTGTTCTCGACGATCTCGGGCTGCGCCTCCCTGATCAGCTGCCAGCAGCGCGTCCCCGGGCCGAGCGTGAGGATCTGCGCCTGCGCATCGTCCCCGAAGTCCGCACCACCCCATTCTGGCAGGAGACGGTCAGCAGCGTCGGCCAGCTGACCAAACAGGTCAGCACCCTGGCCGCCGGCCTCGACAGCCTGCTCGCTCTGGGCGAAGCGATTCCGGAGAACGCCGCCGGGCCGTTTCTGTCGCTGTTCACCGACCTCAATGGCCTCGCCCTGCGTCTGCATGCGGTCGCCGCCGATCTGACACGCTTTGTCGCCGAGGATGCCGACAGCTGCACCTGGGTCGAGGTCCGCACCGGCAGCAGCGGCCAGCACGCCGCCCTCTGCGTCGCCCCCCTGGCCGTTGACAAGCTGCTGTTTGAGACCCTGTTCGAGCGTAGCCGCACCGTGGTGCTGACCAGTGCCACCCTGTCCGTCGCCACCAACTTCAACTACCTCAAGCAGCGCCTCGGACTGTCCGCCGTACCGAAGGGGCGCCTGCATGAGCTGCTCCTCACCTCCCCCTTCGATTACCGGCGCCAGGCGCTGCTCGCCGCCCCCGACGATCTGCCAACGCCGGATCATCGCGACTATCCACGGATGCTCAGCCAGCGTATTGAGGAGGCGATCATCGCCGCCGACGGGCGCAGTTTTGTGCTGTTCACCGCCAACAGCCTGCTGCAGCGCATCCATGCTGAGCTGGCACCTGTTCTTCAAGCGCGCGGCTACCGCTGCCTGCGCCAGGGGGAGATGTCCCGCCACCGCCTGCTGCAGGCGTTTCGCGACGATGTGCGCAGTGTTCTGTTCGGCACCGACTCCTTCTGGGAAGGGGTCGATGTGCCGGGACGGGCGCTGGAACAGGTGATCATCACCCGCCTCCCCTTCAAGGTACCGACCGAACCGGTCCTCGAAGCAAGAGCCGAAGCGATTGCCGCGGCCGGGAAAGATCCGTTCATGGATTATTCGGTGCCACAGGCGGTGATTCGCTTCAAACAGGGATTCGGCAGGCTGATTCGCCACCGGGAAGATCGGGGGGTGGTGCTGATTCTCGACAGTCGCCTGGCGCGCAAGGGCTACGGTCGCATCTTCATGCGCTCGCTGCCGACCGAGACGCGGGTGCTGGCGCAGGGAGAGATCCCGGCGGCGATCCGGGATTTTTTTACGGGGGATAAGGGGTAGAGGGGGGACGTTACTGGCGGACGACGCAGACAACGATGACCTGACGATCGCGATTCTCTTCTCGGAAGAGATTTCCCGCCTCCACCGGACCCGGCGCTTCGATGACTTCACTCTTCATTTCACCGGCTTCTTCGTAGGTTACTTCGTACAGGGGCATGGTTTCAATCTCTTTCCTGATTATTCGATAAATTCAAAAAAACATTATCTGTAGGAGCAGGCTCCAGCCTGCGATGTTACTTGTAGCCGACTAACGTCGGATATCGACCGCCGCAAGAAGAGCTTTTTCAACCTGGACCAAAATTTCGGTGGAGAGCTCGCCAATACGTTCGACCAGTTTGGCGCGATCCAAGGTCGTAATCTGATGGCAGAGGGCACTACTATCGCTCTTCAGATTCGCTGTCCCGGCCGGGAGTGCCACCACCGTCGGGCCACGCCGTCCCTGGTTTGGCGAGGTAGAAACCGGGATAACGATAATCGAACGCCACCCTGGGGCCTCGTTAAAGGCGTCATGAGAAAGGATGATCACCGGTCGCCGGCCGGTCTGCTCCGATCCGGAACGGGGGGAAAGATTCGCCCAGTAAAGATCTCCCCGCTTCATGGGCAGGGCTCCGAATTATCCAAATGCTCCAGACTTGCCGATTCAAGCTCTTCGTCAAGATCGTCGACACTCCCGGCCTGCTGTGCGGCGTAGGCGGCGATCTCCTCATGCACAGCCAATCGTTCCTGCTCTTCAAGCCAGTATTCCACCGCCTGTTTTGCCAATTGCGTTGCCGGGCGGTGCTGACGCTGCGCCAAATCACGCAGGCGGTTATAAACCGGCTCCGGAAGCGGAACATGAAAGTTGTGTGTAGTTGCTGTTTTCATGGCATATCTCCTGCCATGAATTGTATGTCAAATATGTCTACCATGCAAGGCAGAGTTATAAAAGCCGTACTGATCTCCCTTGCCAGCCGCGCACCCGCCGGTGTAGACTGCCGCCGTTCTTCAACTTTCCCCGCTCCCCCAAGAGGCCCATGTTTAGCAAAATCCGCCACCTCCTGGAGATGATCAAATTCTCCCACACCATCTTCGCCTTCCCCTTCGCCCTGATGGGAGCCACCCTCGCCGCCCTTGCCAACGGCCAGCCGCCGAGCGCCGCCCAGATCGGCTGGATCTGCATGGCGATGGTCGGGGCGCGCAACGCCGCCATGGGGCTGAACCGGATCATCGACGCCCGCATCGACGCCGAAAATCCCCGCACCGCCGGACGGCAGATCCCCGCCGGGATCATCTCCCTGAAGGAAGCGTGGATCTTCGTTATCAGCTCGACCCTCCTCCTTCTCGTCGCCGCCTGGCAGCTCAACCCTCTGTGTTTCTACCTCTCGCCGCTGGTCCTCGCCTTCTTCATCCTGTACGCTTACTGCAAGCGCTTCACCGCGCTGGCGCATATTGTCCTCGGCATCTGCCTCGCCGGCGCCCCCTTGGGTGCCTGGATCGCCTTGCGTAGCACCATTGAGTGGCCGATCCTCGTCCTCGCCCTGGCGGTGCTGGTCTGGGTTGCCGGTTTCGATATCTTTTACGCCCTGCAGGATCTCGACTTCGACCGTAAGAAGGGGCTGCACTCGATCCCGGTCCGCCTTGGCGAGAAGGGGGCGATCCTCCTTGGCAAGATTCTGCACGGCCTGATGGTCGGCCTCCTGCTGTTAATACCGCAGGGCCTCCCCCTCGGGATGATCTACTATGCCGGCATCGGCGTCATCAGCCTGATGATCGCCTGGGAGCACCACCTCGTCAAACCCGGCGATCTCTCCAAACTCGACGCCGCCTTCTTCAACATGAACGGCTACATCAGCGTGACGATCTTCTGCTTTACGCTGACGGATGTTTTGATTTGATAGTTGAACTCGTAGGGGCGAGGCGGTGCCTCGCCCTGGGCGACCCACCGGGTCGCCCCTAC
>DDWE01000020.1:0-3795 GCA_002345625.1 Desulfuromonadaceae bacterium UBA2294
CCAATCCGGTCCTGATGCTCGACGAAATCGACAAGATCGGCGCCTCTTTCCAGGGCGATCCGGCCTCGGCCCTCCTCGAAGTCCTTGACCCGGAGCAGAACAGCACCTTCCGCGACCACTATCTCGATGTCCCCTGTGATCTCTCGAATATCCTCTTCGTCGCCACCGCCAACCAGCTCGACACCATCCCGCCGGCGCTCCTTGACCGCATGGAGATCATCCGCCTCTCCGGTTATATCCTGGATGAGAAGCTGGAGATCGCGAAGCGTTATCTGATTCCCAAAACCCTCAAGACACACGGTCTGGACAAGAGTCACGTCCTTATCCCGCGTCCGACACTCGTCGCCATAGCCGACGGCTACGCCCGCGAGGCCGGCGTGCGCGGCATGGAGAACTGCATCAAGCGCATCATGCGCAAAGTGGCCATGCACTTTGCCACGGGCAAAACCGAACGGGTGACCGTGCACAAGCGGGATCTGACGGAATTTCTCGGCCAACCGGCCTTTACGGCTGAGGACGTGTTTGAAGGGGTGGTCGGGGTGGTCACCGGACTGGCCTGGACGAGTATGGGCGGAGCGACCCTGCAGATTGAGGCGACGGCCATGCCGAGCAAGACAAAGGGCTTCAAGCAGACCGGCCAGCTCGGCAGTGTGATGATTGAAAGCTCCGAGATCGCGTATTCCTATGTCATGGCCCATCTCGGCAAGTATGGGGCGCCGGAGGATTATTTCGACACCCACTTCGTTCATTTGCACGTGCCGGCCGGGGCGACGCCGAAAGATGGTCCGTCGGCCGGGGTGACCATGACCACCGCTTTGCTGTCGATGATCACCGGTCAGCCGGTGCGTCGTCATCTCGGCATGACCGGCGAGCTGACCCTGACCGGGCGGGTTCTACCCATCGGCGGTCTGAAGGAGAAGGTGATTGCTGCCCGGCGCGCCGGCATCAAAATACTGATCTTCCCGCGCGATAATGAAAAAGATTTCCGCGAGCTTCCAGCCTATCTGTGTGAAGGACTGGACGTTCACTTCGCCCGCGATTACCGAGATGTTTATAAAGTTGCGTTCGGCAAGCCGCTGCCGGGGAAATGAAAACGGACATAGCAGGCCGCCGCCATGCATGCCAACCCGTCACGTTCATGCATGATCCGACTCGCCCGATGAACACAATTGGGTTGGGAGTGCTCTTTGTATGCTGCGCCTGATCTTTCCGGTTATACCGTTTTTTTTATGTCTGCTGCTTGTGTCACCCGCCGGGGCGGATGAGCTGCTGCTGGTCCCCTTGCGACTCGTTAACCAGTCCCCTGTCGCCGCGCTCTGCGGCCTCCCCGCTCTGGGTTCGGCGCGGGTGCTTGCGCCGCAGCGCTCCGAGCTGTCGGCCGGACTCGATATCGCCAATAACTACACATCCGCCGGCAACAGCCGAGAATCGCTGCTGTTTGATGGAGAAAGCTATCACTGGCAGGTCGGATACGTTCGGGGGCTGTCCCGTAATTGGGACGCCGGCGTCTCCCTCGGCTATGTGGATCATCATGGCGGCGGGCTCGACGGTTTTATCGAAAGCTGGCATAACCTTTTCGGGCTGCCGCAGGGGGGGCGCGATACGGCAGAACGAAACCGGCTCGATTATTCTTACGTCCGCAACGGTGAAACACAATTCGACCTTACCGTGCCGACCGGCGGAGTGGGCGACCTGCGCCTCTATCTGGGCCGGCAGCTCATGGCGACGCCCGGCCGGGCGATCAGTCTGCGCTTTAGCCTGGAGCTCCCGACCGGCAACAGCAGGCGCCTGACCGGCAGTGGCAGCTGGGATGCGGCGCTCTGGCTCAGCGGCGAAGAGGCCTGGAGAACGACGGCGCATCGCTTCGCTCTGTTCTGGGGAGGCGGTCTGCTCGGTTCGAATGCAGGAGATCTGCTGCCGGAACAGAGGCGCAAGCTCGCAGGCCTGGCCCACCTGGGTGGGGCCTGGTCGCCATGCTCATGGCTCATTCTGCAACTGCAGCTCGACGCGCACAGCTCCTTGTTCAAAGACAGTGGCCTGGATGAAATCGACCAGGCCTCCGTCCAACTCGGCATGGGGGGGCAGTTGTCTCTTTGGCGGCAGACGCATCTGGAACTGGCGGTGGTCGAGGATCTGCTCGTCGGCACCGCCCCGGACGTCGTGTTTCATGTTGCCATTGCTCACCGGTTCTAGCCATCTGCTTCGGCAGGGTATTCCGGTGCGGGGCAGGGCTTGAGGCGGGATGGGTTGCCGAAGGGCTGATGGTACAGGCGGGGGGAGCGAATTCGTAACCGGCCCCGGACCATCCATGAAAGAAAGGGTCCGGGGCCGATGGTTTATGCAGGTTTATTTCTTCAGGGCACCGCTCTCAACAGCGGCTTTGACGCCGCCCTTGAGGAAGGCGTAGTTGGTGTAGCCATGCTCCTCGAGGAAGTACTGTGCCCAGCGAATCTGGACGCCGACAGCATCGACGACCAGCAGCTGTTTGTTTTTGAACCCCTCGGCCTTGATAAAGGCGGCGAAGCGGTCACTGGCAATGTTCTGGACCGCGGCGCCACGGATGACGAGAATCTGGTTCTGGGGCAGGTCGGCGTTGACGCTGCGCTGGGAGTCATCACGTATATCGATGATGATCGTGTTGGGCTCCAGGGCACGTTTGCTGAATTCAGGGAAATCGATCAACCGTTTCTTGAAGGCCTCATCATCGATAACCAGTTTCGGGTCGGCCGGGGTGCGGCCAAGAAAGACGGTCTTTTCCGGGTGGGTCTTCAGCCAGGTCATGATGCCGGCGTCGTAGACGAAGGCGTTGCCGAAACCGGCGGCGGTGACGATTTCAGCCGCTTTGTAGCTTTTGGCGCAAAGCGCCCCGTTGCAGTAAAAGACCAGGGCGGCCGTGTCGGACTTGCCGCGCAGCGCCCCGACCTGGGCGAGGAAATCGCTTTCGTCAACGGGGAGCAGGGCTGCATCCTTGACGTGGGCGACGTCATACTCCATCTGGGTGCGGACGTCGACCACGACCGCTTTGCCGTGTTGACTCAGCAGCATTTCGGTGCTGATCGGTGTCGCCTGCGGAAATTTGGCGCGCAGAGGGTAGTCTGCCGCAGCGGCGAGGCTCGGCAGGATCAGAAACAGGCAGAACAGGGCAAGTTTACGCATTGGGAAAACCTCCATAAAATAGTGCGAAACAGATTGTTGCGAAACTAGCACAAAGTTCCGTTATTTGGCAATGCTCTTGTGCGCGGCGCCGTCAGCGGTTTCCAGGTTGACGCCCACGGTGCAAAGCTGATAGCTTGACCGCCGGCAGCTGCAGCTTTTGCCTGTGTTTCATAGCACTTGAAAACGAGGTGATTTATATGCGTGTTTTATCCGGTATTCAGCCTTCGGGCGCCCTGCACCTGGGCAATTACTTCGGCATGATGCAGAAGATGATTGCTTATCAGGAACAGAGTGAGCTGTTCTGTTTTATTGCCAACTACCATGCCATGACCTCGGTCGATGACGGCAAGGCTCTGGCGCGTGGCACTCTTGAAGCGGCGGCGAGCTTTCTCGCCCTCGGTCTCGATCCGGACAAGAGTGTATTCTGGGTGCAGTCGGATGTTCCCGAGGTGCAGGAGTTGACCTGGTTTTTGTCCAACTTTACCCCGATGGGGTTGCTGGAACGCTGTCACAGCTACAAGGACAAGATCGGTAAGGGGATTGCCGCCAACCACGGTCTGTTTGCCTATCCGGTGCTGATGGCGGCCGATATTTTACTGTTTCAGAGCGAGAAGGTGCCGGTCGGCAAGGACCAGAAGC
>DDWE01000020.1:3847-15092 GCA_002345625.1 Desulfuromonadaceae bacterium UBA2294
TGCCGGGCCTGGACGGCCTGAAGATGAGTAAAAGCTACGGTAATACCATCGACCTGTTTGTCGATTCAAAGGCGTTACGCAAGCAGGTGATGCGGATTGTCACCGACCCGACCCCGGTCGAGGAACCGAAAGATCCCGACGGCTGCAACGTTTATAAAATTTACAGCCTGTTCCTCGACGCGGCGCAGCGGCAGACCCTGCGGCAGCGTTATCAGGCCGGCGGGCTTGGTTACGGTGACGTGAAGCAGGAACTGTTCGAGACCATCGATGCGTTCATCACCCCCTACCGTGAACGCCGGACCGCCCTGCTCGATGATATCGATGGTTTGCGGGCCATCCTGGCGTCCGGAGCGCAAAAAGCGCGTTATGTGGCCGCAAAGACATTGACGAAAGTGCGCAAGAAGACCGGTGCCGCCTATTGAGGTCGTCACGACGGCTTGAGGGGTGGGTTCGGTATAGCGCTTTCTGGCGATTCATTTGACTCGCCTGACCTCTGATTGCGAAACGGGACATCGCTTGAACGCGTGAGCAGTCGATCAAATTACGGACGAAATTAAAGTCTTGTCTCACGCAAAGCTGCAAAGCCGCCAAGGTCGACTCTGTGGTCTAAAATTTTCTTCGCGTCTTTGCGTCTTGAGTGCGCAACGCGAACGGGCGCGGGATTGACTATGATCTTGACGAATGTTTCTTCCGCGGAGCGAAGTTGACAAGCCGATAACTCTTTTACCGGTGACGGTTGCGCTGGTGGGTCGGAGTGTCATACTCTCGACAGCGTGTTGCCATGGAAGCGGTCCGCTTTCGAGCTGTGCCGCCAGATGCTTAGACTGGCTTCGGATCGTTCTGGCGGGTGAATAGGACGAAGGCCATAGCGGGTCGTTTGCTCGCCTCGCGCATGGCAAACTGAATGCCGTCAAGATTCCAGCCTTTGCCAACCCACTCGTTGATGATCTCTTCGAGATGTTCGTCCGTAACCGTGGCTGTCTCGACGACTTTGTATTCGGTCATGCTCTTCCCTCTCTTTTTCCGTTCAAGACGCAACGTGCGTAAAGGATGATGATGGCGATCGCCGGCAGCCCCAAAAAGATTGCCCAGGATGTTCGCGACGGTTTTTTTGTCGTCAGCCCGCCGATGCTTCGGCAGTATACACCCCAGGATATGAAAACCGTATTGTCTAATCTCGCCATGGTGGCGCGTGAACTGCGCGGCGAGGTGATTCCTCTTGAGGATGTCATGGGGCTGAAACGCCGCAATATGCAGTTGTCACGGCTCAATCAGGCCGAGGTGATCATCCGCAGCCATTGCAAAAAAAGACGTATCCCTATCTGACTTTTTCCTGCTCGTCAAAAAATTCTGGCTTTTGCCCGTCTTGCCTGCATCAGCCCGACACCCCGCCCTGACGGCAGTTTTGTCCCATATCGCGCTGAAAATAACCGATCCTGCAAACAGTTTTTTATTTGCCTCCTCTAAGAAATATCTGAAGGTCTTATCTCCCCGTAATTGCATGCCTTGGTTGGCTAAACCCTCAAGAAAAGGGTGGGCTTGCCCGAAAAAATGTTGACATATTTTTAGAACGCCGTATCATGTGGCGTCATTTGGTACCCATTTAAGGCATAAAATACCACGAAATTAAGGCGGTATTTTTTACCCTGCAGGGGACTGGCCCTCCCCGTATTGATTCTGACAATGATGTCTGGCCTGTTGTTTCATGCAGGCAATGCGATGGTGTGCAGACGCTTTTTCGTTCAGGTTTTCCAACTACTCAAACCGTATGACCAACCACAAAAGGGAGGACTGATTCATGGGACACGGACCCGCAGTCAAACTTGGCAAGGACAATGCTCAGGCGTACAAATCGCGCCTTGGCGTTTATCTGTTCATTGTCTACACGCTTTTCTATGCCGGCTTTATTGCCATTAACTCGATCAAGCCGTCCATGATGGAGACCGTCATTGCCGGGCAGACCTTTGCCGTCATCTACGGTTTTGCCCTGATCGTTGTCGCTTTTATTATGGCGATTATCTACAACAGCCTGTGTAACGCCGCCGAAGCGCGGCTGAACAAATAAGGGGAGATCGCCGCCATGATTTATACGCAATCACCGCTGGCCATCGGCCTCTTTTTCGCATTTGTCATTTTTGTGCTCGGGCTCTCCTTCTACATGGCCCGTCGCACCACCTCTTCCGAAGGTTATTACGCGGCTGGTGGCAACATCCACTGGTTCGTTAACGGCATCGCCTTTGCCGGTGACTACCTCTCCGCGGCCTCCTTCCTCGGAATTTGCGGCATGATCGCCACCGCCGGTTATGATGGCTGGATGTACGCCATCGGTTATCTGGCGGGCTGGATGGTTGCCCTGTTCCTGGTTGCTGAGCCGATGAAGCGCCTGGGCAAGTACACTTTTACTGACGCCCTCGACTCCAAGTTCAACTCCAAGGGGATTCAGCTGATGGCCGCGATTTCGACTCTGGTCATCTCGGTGTTCTACCTGATTCCGCAGATGGTCGGCGCCGGCGTGCTGGTGCAGCCGTTGCTCGGTCTGCCGCACTGGGTCGGCGTCTGCATCGTCGGTGTTGTTGTCACCATCATCGTTGCCACCGCCGGTATGGCCTCGACCACTTACGTCCAGTTCTTCAAGGGCGGCCTGCTGCTGGTTTTCACCGCTATCGTCGTCGGTGGTGTGCTCTTTCGTGGTCTGTCCACCACTCCGGATCAGGGTGGAACCAAGGACTACCATGCGTTCCAGACCCTGACCGCGCAGGTTGCCGCCGATGGTTCGCTACAGGTCAATGATCCGGCCTTTGCTGCTGCCGCCAATTGGAAGACTGATGTTTACGGCACGGCCGGGTTTGTCAAGCTGGTCAGCAACGGCGTTGAAAGCGTCTGGAAAATGAATGAAGGGACCGCCGGCATCCAGCTCGAAGAGACCTTGACGGTCAACACTCTTGCCGATGGTACCAAGCTTTACAACGGCGCCGCCAAAGAAGATGGCAAGTTCTTCGCCGTCGGTCATATCAAGGAGTTGAAAGTCAACGGTCAGGACGTCGCACAGACCGGCGCTGTTGGTCCGCTGGCCTACCTGTCGGCGATCAAGGACAGTACCGTTGTCCTCTGGGGTAAGAAGTACCTTATTGATGGAGGCAACCACGTCGAGGTTTACTATCAGAAGCCGACCGCGGGCAGTCGCCTGTTGCGTCCCGGCCTCAAGTTCAAGGTTGATAATGCTGCCCCGATCGACAAGTTCAACTTCATCTCGTTGATGCTGGCCCTGTTCTGTGGCACCGCGGCTTTGCCGCATATCCTGATTCGTTACTACACCGTGCCGAGTCAGGCCGCAGCCCGTAAGTCGACCATCGTCGCTATTGCCGGCATCGGCTTCTTCTACATCATGACCCTGTTCCTGGGTCTTGGTGCCATGACCAATGGTGTCATCAATATCACTGACAACAACATGAGTGCGCCGCTACTGGCCCTCTCTTTCGGGGTGGTCCTGTTTGCCGTCATCTCGTCCATCGCCTTTGCCACCGTTCTCGGCACTGTCTCCGGCCTGATCGTCGCTGCTTCCGGCGCCGTCGCCCACGACCTGATGGACAACTTCCTCGGCCTGCACATGACCGATCACGGTAAGGTGCGCGCCGGTAAGATTGCAGCAGTGGTGGTTGGCGGTATCGCCATTTATCTCGGCATCATCTTCGAAGGGATGAACGTCTCCTTCCTCGTCGGTTGGGCCTTTGCAGTAGCTGCGTCGGCCAACCTGCCGGCGATCCTGATGCTGCTGTTCTGGGACAAGACCACCTCGAAAGGGATTGCTGCTTCGATCTCTGTCGGTCTGGTGACGGCGCTCGGCCTGATTCTGATTTCGCCGGACATGTGGGTACGCTACGGCTTGCTGCCCAACGATGCGCCGATCGCCTTTAACAGCCCGGCCCTGATCTCGATCCCGGCCAGCTTCATCGCCCTGGTTGTTGTTTCGCTGCTGACCCAGAAGCGTGGGGCAGAGGTGACCGAAGGCGCCGAAGCCTGATTGGCTTGACCTCGGCAATAGAGTGCATTACCTTAGGGGCCGCCGCTTGGCGGCCCCTTTTTTTCTCCACCCCCCCCGGTCGAGTGCCTTTGTCGGATTTGTGGCTGGTTCAGGTTTGATTTGACAACATGCACGGATGCTTTATTCCGTGCAAAGGAGTTGGAATTATCATGCGTCGTTTTCGCTATACTTTGCTCGCGATCTGTCTTGTCCTGCTGTTTCTTGGTATCCACGATCTGCGCCTGCTGCTGCGCAATCCGCAACCGGCTGTCGTTTCAATTACCGATCTCGAGAAGTCGGCTCCGTCTCAGGAATGGCTAACGGTCTCGGACGGAATCTGGAATCTGCAGCAGGCGATTTCGACCTCGGGCACTATTGAAATCGAGGCCTTTCTGGTTCCGTTGCGGAACAGTGACGACCCGAATGCGCCGATCAAGGTCATGATTGAGACCCGTGACCCAGCCGTCATCGATCTGCTCAAGACCTACTATTTCAGTTTTGATAATGATGCCGAGCAGGCAGCGTTTCTGGCGGCTAACCTCGACCGCTTTATCGGTCGCCATGAGATTACCGGGATGGTGATCGGTGGCTTGATTGCCTCCGGAAATCGCGACAAACTGATCAAGCTGGCACAGGAGTTGAAGATGCCGGTGGGGGACGATGTGCTGTTTATCAGTGACGGGCAGCAACCGGGCAAGGTGAGTGGCATCTTCTTTACCGTGATGGCCCTGTTTGGCATCGGTCGTTTTGTTCAGTTGATGCGCCGGCCGTCGGCGGCGAAAAGCGACGGCTAAAGGTCGGGTATGGCCCCGGGTGCTGAAACCCTGCTGACGTTTGCCGCTGCGTCGGCACTACTGGCTCTGGTCCCCGGTCCGGACAACCTGTTTGTCCTTGCCCAGTCGGCGTTGCAGGGTCGTGCTGCCGGCTTGCTGGTCACCCTTGGTCTGTGCAGCGGGCTGCTGGTGCACACTCTGGCGGTGGCTGCCGGCGTGGCCGTGATCTTCCAGACCTCGTTGCTGGCCTTTACCGTGTTGAAGGGCGTTGGAGCTCTCTACCTGCTTTATCTTGCCGTTCTGGCGTGGCGTACTGCGACAACGCCTCTACCAATGGGAGGCAACTGCCGGATCGATGCCGCAGCCCTTTATCGCCGTGGCGTGGTGATGAATGTCACCAACCCCAAGGTCTCCCTCTTTTTTCTCGCTTTTCTTCCCCAATTCACTGACCCGTCCCAAGGTTCCGTTCCGCAGCAGGTTGCACTGCTGGGTGGTGTGTTTATCCTGATCACCATTCTGGTCTTTGGCGGCATCGCCCTGTTGGCCGGGGAGCTCGGTGTCTGGCTGCGGCGGTCGACGCAGTGGCAAAGACGCCTGCAGCAACTCTCTGCGTTTCTCTTTGTTGCTCTTGCTCTGAGTCTGTTGCTGGCGTCGCGCTGAGTTGCTCAGGACGACGCGACAATGGTTTAAGCAGTACAGGGACAACTGGCCGGAGATATCCGGCCGCCTGTCCCTGTTTCTGGTCTGTTGCATGTTGTTGGGCGGTAGCCTTACCAGCCCCCTCCACCACCGCCACCCCCGCCGCCACCTGATGATCCGCCACCACCGGAACCGGACGATGAACCGGGAGCTGTGGACGATGCCGCGACCGCTGATGCGAGTGCTCCGCCGAGTACCCCGGAGAAACTGCTCAACTGATGCACGTCCCAGTGGCGGCCATGGTACCAGGCCGGCTGGTAGCCCTCATCCTGATTCTGCAGGTGAAGAAACAGGCCGGCAAAACGTTCCATCCAGCGTTGCTCTACCCCCAGGGCCAATGCATAAGGGAGAAACTGTTCGAACAGTTGCGGGGTCTTCTCCGGCGGATTGCGGAAGTTCATCTCGTCGGCTTCGGCGACCTCAAGGTACTCGCGGAAACCGTCAAGCTCGTCGAGCAGGCGTCGCCCGGCGCGGGTCGGGGCTTTAAGCAGCTGATAAAAGAGCAGGTTGAATGCGATGGAGGTTACCAGAACGGCCGGGAGGGCGGGTGAAACCTCAGTGCCGAGGATGCCGATAACAAAGACCTCGGCGGCGACAAACGGCACGGCGAAGGCGGTGAGGAATAGTGCGCCTATGGCACTGAAGAATGAGGTGGTCGCACGCCATGCGGCGATTGTCTTGCTCCCCAGGGCGTAGACGCCAACGCTCCAGCCGGTTAACCAGAGGGAGAGAAAGCCGCCGATGGCGAGTTTTTCCGGGTCGCCAATTGCAACGACGGTCAGGCCGAGGACCAGCAGGGTCAGCAGGATGCCGGGGACCAGCCAGCCGCGGTTGGTGACGAAGTAGATTTTTTCGTGATTGCGCTTCAGTGCCGCTTCATGCGCTTTGACCGCCTTGCCGATGGTGGCGTGCAGAGTCTGCTTCAACGTTATCGATCCGCCGACGCGGTTGCCGAAAAAGGTGCTGATGATGGCGTTTTCGCCGGCGGCCAGGCCGGTGGCCGGCTGCTGGCTGCGGGTCAGGGTGAATTCACCTCCCTGTTCTCGGATCTCCAGCAGCCCCTTGACCGCCAGATTGACGATCGCGGCGGCAAATGTCTTGTGATCATAGCCCATGCGGGCGATGAAGCGGGCCGCGGCCGGCGTCACCCCCGGTGGCGGTGCATAGCGGACGATGATCACCCCCGCTTCCGGGTCGCGGCCAACAACCCTCCAGGCCAGCAGGTAGTAGATCAGCAGCAGGCAGAGGCCGGCGAGCCCGATCAGCCAGCTGCGGTTGTCGTGCAGCAGCCAGCCGATTTGGCGCTCGGTAGAGGGGGGTGTGACATACCCTTTTGGCCAAACGACGACGATGGTCAGCCCTTCGCCGATTGAAAATGGCCGGGTGGTCGAAAACAGCACCGCGCCGTCAGCGCCGATCTCGCTGCGATAATCTTCCCCCTTTGCGCCCCGCGCTCCGGTATAGGCTTCCGGTTTCAGGGTTGCCGGTGGAATAGTTGACGGGAGCAGGACCCGGGCGGTTGCCGCGTCGATCGGAAACGCCCAGTCATTGCCGGTGACGTTCCAGTAGAGTTCATCGTGGTCGTCAAAAAAGCCGAGCTGGCGGTCGGTGCGGTAGGTCAGCTCATAACGGTAGGTGCTGCGGGGGAGTGTGTGCTCTTTGCGGCCGATATAGACGCGGACTCCGTTCCCCTCCCGGGCTTGATGCCAGCTCTCAGACTGGCCGTCGCGCCGAACGTCGATGACGTCAAATTCGACCTCGACCCGATTGCCGAAGCGATCACGGTAATCGGTGGGAAAGTCGCGGTAGATGCCGCGCTTGATCTGTTTCTGCTCCGTTGACACCACGATGGTCTCGGTGACCTGCATCGATCCGTCCGTAAAGACCTCGATGACGCTGTCGAAAGAGAGAATCCGCTCGTCGGCCCTTGCGGGCAGGGCCAGAACGAGAAGCATCAGGACGACGGGAAACAGCCGCTTCATCATCGCATCTCCGGCGGGGTCGCCTCGTCGGGCGATTCCAGTTCGAAAAGCGGGTAGGGGGTGTAGTGGAACAGGCGGGCGATGATCAGGTCCGGAAACGATTCGATGCGGATATTGAGATTGCGCACCGCGCCGTTATAGAAGCGCCGGGCGTACTGGATGTGATTCTCGACTTCGGTCAATTGATTTTGCAGCTGCAGGAAGCTCTGGTCGGCTTTGAGCTCGGGGTAGGCTTCCGCCAGGGCGATCAACTTGCGCAATCCGCTGCCAATAGCCCCTTCCAGAGGCCCGCGCGCACCGATCTCGTCCGTCTGTTGGGTGCGACTGCGCAGTTCGGTCAGAGTGGTCAGTGTCGAGCGCTCAAAAGCGGCATATTGATCGACGGCCGCCACCAGTTTGGGGATCAGGTCAAAGCGACGTTTGAGTTGGACGTCGATATCGCTCCAGGCGGTCCGCACCCGGTTGCGGTCGCGGACCAGGCGGTTGTAGAGGACGACGCCCCATAGGCTGAGCGATCCGAAGCCCAGAATCAGAAAGAAGGTCACGAATACTCCGCTGTTTTGGAACGTGCACATCGCATTATTTTCGTTTGTGGCACGATTTACAGTCCGTGGGGATGTTTTCATGGGTCATGTGGCAGGCCCGGCAGAACTTGTGTCCAAACTCCTCATCGACGATTCCGCCGAAGGACTTCAGGTTGTTGTGGCAGAACGCACAGTCCTTAAGCTGGTCGGCGTGAGTCTGATGGTTGAAGGAGACGACTCCTTCGCTGCCGGTGTAGTCTTTTGTGAAATTGGTGGCCAGCTCGGTTGCCAGCAGTGGTTGTGCCAGAGACAGGATCAGGGCGGCGAGGATGAACGGGATCAGGTGCATGATTATAAAGTCCCCGGAGAGGCATCTGCTGTGGCAAGCCATTGCCACTGGCAGGTGCAGAGCGACAGGCAGAGTTCCGCTTCGGCGGCAGTCATATCCTGCAATGCGGCGGGGAGTTCAGCTTGGTCGAGCCAGCTGCTATCGGGCGGAGTCAAATGCAGGGCAACAATGCTGTCGCGGTTGCCGTCGTGGATGAAAATCTGGTTCGGCTTCAGCCCGGTATTCATTCCGAACCGCAGCGCCGTGTCGTAGGCGGTCAGCGGGGTGAGCCCGCCTGGAGCGCCATATTGCAGCAGGGTTCTGTGCGCTGTAGTGAAGTCGGTGAGCGCGGCCAGTAACGGGACTGTTGGCAGGAGGAGGGTTGTCAGCTGGTCGGCCACATCTTCTGGCAACGTGCTGTGCTCCGGGCGCAACCCGATGTCGTCCGCCAGGGCATGCAGGGCTTCGTGCAGGGCGGCAGTCGGCGTGGCGAGCTGTGAGTAAAATGCCGCTTCGGCGGCGAGGCTGCCTTGCATCTGGAGGAAACAAGCGACAAGGCGTGCCGGTTCGCTCAGGTGTGCGTTGCCGCCTGATGGGCAGGGGCAGGGCCAGGGCGCATGGTTGCCACAACCGCCGGATGAACAGTGTGCGTGCACGGCAGATCCTTGGTCAAAGGGAAGAAACAATCCTTGACCAAATTAATGGAAACCAGACACTGATGCAAGTTTAAAGGGAGGTCGGCGTGCTTGGGCGGAAGACAGGTTTTTAGGGCATGGCCAGGGCGGGGAAACGGTCGGTGCCGGAGGTGAACTGGAGCAGATCAGCGAAGGTCATTCCGGCCGGCTTGACCAGTAGTAGCACCATGACCGTGATGACCATGCAGGTGGCGACCCAGTTGAGGACGGTTGTGCGCAGGGCCCAGTCGGTTTCGGGCTTCTCTTCCTGCGTTTCGTCACGCTCTTTTTCCGGCAGGCGGGCTGCGGCCTGTCGCATCAGCTTGCCGGAGAAGAGGAAGAATATGATGGAGATGGCGTACTGGGGGAGAATCTCCAGGCTGGCTTCACCGCTGGCGAGCAGGGCAGCGTAGAAGGCAAGGACGCCGAGCCCAAGAAAAGTCATTTGTCGACTGAGGTTTGTTTTCATGGTCTGCCTGTCGCGTGGGTATGGCACGAAGATACGTGTTCATCCCGGCGCTGTCAAGACGTCAGCGGTCTTGCTTTAGCGCGGACGGCGTGCCCGTGCTGTGGCGACCTCACCGATGGTTCGGACACCCTGAAGGGCGTAGTGCAATCCGGCGGCCATGCCCAGAAGTCCGGCCGTCGCGCCAACCGCGAGAGCAACAGGCTGCAGAACGGCGATATAAGGGGTGCCGGCAAGGAGAAACAGGAACAGGGAGGTGCCGGCAAAGAAGGCACGACAGACCGGGGTCACCTTGACCTCCGTTTGCAGCGGCAGCAGTCCGAATAGACCCCAGAATGCGAGAAAACCGGAGAGCGCAAGTGGACTCGGCGCGGTGCCGAAGCCGCCGGCCGGCAGAATGTCGAGGGCGAGGATCGACGACCAGAGCAGACCGCCGCCAATGAACATCATGCCGCGAAAGGTTTTTTTCTTCATGGCCAGCATGCCGACGACAATCTGGATGGCGACGGCGAGAAAGACCAGACCGCCGGTCAGGTGGACATCACTGCCCATAAGACCGGTTTTGTGCAGGGTGTAGAGCAGCACCGCACTGCCCGCTGCAGCCAGGCCGGTGGCAATCCCCGCTTCGCCGGTGACGGCGGCCGGTGGGGTGATGCTGGTCGGAATCCGTACTTCCGGCAGGCGCTTGATATCGGTGCCGAAACGATCCACCAGTTCGGTGAATTTCGGGCAGGCCTGATATTCGGCAGAGCAGTAGCGGCTGATCTGACTGGCGTCATGGGCGGTGATGTAGCCGCAGCCGACGTCACAGATATCTTCATTGCAACCATAATAGGGGCAGACAGCGAACCTGGCCATGTTCTCCTCCTTGTGAAGAGCGGGCGCCGAAAAAGCGCGGGCACTGGTCGTCTATACAGCAAAGGTCGTACCAATTGCGTAAACCTGCAAAAACTGGGGTTTGTTGCTGCGGGCAGGGGAGGCACTTTTTGCAGCTGTGCAAGCAAGCAGCCCGAACGTGGGGTGTTTGGGCCGTTTTTGGTGTCAGGGTTGTGAAAAATCGAGTCAATTCGGCAGGTTGGTGTTGCTGTTTGTCTTTTCTGCGTTTTTTGCATTTCTGCAAGACGCCTTTTTGCATTTTTGCAAGAGAACCGGCAAAGCTCAGCCGAGGCTGGTTTTGCTGATGGCGTACTTTTTCAATTTGCGGTAGATGGTCGCCATGTTCATGCCGGCTTCGGCGGCAGCCGCCTCTACGTTGCCACCGTGTTTGCGTAACAGTCGACGCAGGTAGTCGACTTCAAAATGGGCCAGGGCGCTGGTGTAGTCCGATTCGTCCAGCAAGGCCGGTCCCCCCTCAACTTTGATGAACTGACCGAGAATCGGCAGTCCGATGTAGGCATCAGTGGTCAGGGTCATGGCGGCTTCAATGACGTTACGCAGCTGGCGGATGTTGCCAGGCCAGGCAAAGGACTGAGCGGCTGTCATCGCCTCCGGGGTCAGCCCCTTGATCTCGATGCCGAACTTTTCATTCTGCTCGCAGATGAACCGGCTGACCAGCAGTGGAATATCTTCGCTGCGTTCGCGCAGCGGCGGCAGGTGCAGGTTGATGACATTGAGCCGATAATAGAGGTCTTCGCGGAAACTGCCGTCGGCGACCGCCATCTGCAGATCGGCATTAGTGGCCGAAAGAATGCGGACATCAACCTTGGTCGGCTCGCGATCACCGACCCGCATAAATTCGCGCTCCTGCAGAAAACGCAGCAGCGTCTTCTGCACGTTGA
>DDWE01000111.1 GCA_002345625.1 Desulfuromonadaceae bacterium UBA2294
ACCATATCGATGTTCTCGGCAAAGAAGACCAGCCCTGCAGCGAGGTCTACGATGTGGTCGGTTCGTTGTGCGAGAATAACGACAAGTTTGCCGTGCAGCGGTCGTTGCCGCCCATCGTTGAGGGGGATCTGGTCATCCTGCATGACACCGGTGCCCACGGTCATTCCATGGGCTTCCAGTACAACGGCCGCCTGCGTCCGCAGGAACTGCTGCTGCACGAAAACGGCATGGTCGAGAAGATCCGTCGCGCCGAGACGGTCACGGACTATTTCGCAACCTATGAGTTTGCGCCGGACAGCATTACGCTATCGTGATTGCGAAAAAAGGGTCATAAACAAGATCAGTTGAGACACCGGAGCCGGCAGCAGTGCCGGCTCTTTTTTGTTCCGCCATGGTCGATGGTGTCGGGGCAGGATAGTTGTTGACAAAAATCATAAACTTTACTAGAAACGGAAAGACCTTTAGAGCGGAGGAAAACCATGAAGTTGTCCACCAAGAGCCGATATGGGCTGCGTGCCCTTTTTGATATTGCGTTTCATACCGGCATGCTGCCGAGCCAGATCAAGGATATCTCCCGCCGACAACAGATTTCGCCGCGCTATCTGGAACAGATTTTCCAGGAGCTTAAAAAGGCTGGGCTGCTTAAGAGCAAGCGCGGGCCGCAGGGAGGATATCGGTTGACGCGTAAGCCGGAGGAGATTTCGGTTCTTGATGTCATCCGGGCCACGGAGGGGCGGCTGGCCCTGGTCGAATGTGGAACTTCGGACAATCAGGCCTGTGCCCTCGACAGCCAGTGCGTCACTCAGAAGGTCTGGCGCGGTGCGGCCAAGGCGCTGAGCGATTATCTGGCGGGTGTCACCCTGGCTGATTTGTGTGCCATGGGCCGGGAGATAGGGATGGAGCAGGAGCTCGACCACCGCTTCATGTATTTTATTTGAGGATGCCGATGCTGGAAAAACTTGAGCAGTTGCGTTGTCATCTGCGCAGCTTTGGCCCCAAGGTTGCCATTGCCTTCTCCGGCGGCGTCGATTCGACCTTTCTGTTGCGCATCGCCCTTGATGAGCTCGGACCCGACGGTGTTTTGGCCCTGACCGCCGTGTCGCCCACTTATCCGGAACATGAGCAGCAGGAGTGTCGGAATCTGGCCAACTTGCTCGGCGCAACGCAGATCGAAATCGATAGTGCCGAACTCCTGAACGATGGATTCAGCGCCAATCAGCGCGAGCGTTGCTATCACTGCAAATATGCGCTATTCAGCCGTTTCCAGATCGAGGCGCAGGCGCACGGTTGTGCCGCGTTGCTCGATGGCTCGAATGTCGATGATCTGGGCGATGTCCGTCCTGGACACCGGGCGCTGGCCGAGTTGGAGGTCATTTCGCCGCTGCTCGAAGCCCGGATGCATAAAGCCGAAATACGGCAGCTCAGCCGCGAGCTTGATCTGCCGACCTGGGACAAACAACCTTACGCCTGTCTGGCGACCCGCTTTCCGTTCGGGACCCGGATCACCGCTGAACGCCTGCAGCAGGTCGATCGTTGTGAGACGGTGTTGCGACGGTTCGGTTTTCGCAACTATCGGGTCCGCTACCATGGCGATACCGCCCGGATCGAGGTCGGTCCGGGTGAGATCGACCGGTTTTTCGAGGCCGGTCTGCGTGAAACGGTTGTCCGTGAATTTCGCGCCGTCGGTTTCATTTTTGTCGCCCTTGATCTGGAAGGTTACCGTACCGGTAGCCTGAACGCAGCCAGCGAATGATACTTTTCATAGCTTTATAGGAGATGGTCATGCGGCGTCCCGCGGCCCTGTTATGCGTCTGTTTCTGTGCTGGGCTCATCGGTGTTTTCGCCGCCATGGGTGGCGAATGGCTGTGGGTCAGGGTGGGCCTTCCCGGGCTGGGCGGCTGGGCCTTGCAACCGATGCCGGCGGTCGACGGCTTTTGTGCCCGGCTGCTCTGGGGTGGCGTCTGGGGGCTGCTGTTTTTTATCGGCGTCGGTTCCGAGCGTCGGCGCAAACAGTGGATTCGTAAAGGGCTGTTGTTCAGCCTGGTCCCGGCCCTGCTTCAATTACTGTTACTGTTCCCGCAAATGGGTCATGACAGCCTGGCGGCCGGGGTCCTGCGTCCTATGTTGTTGTTGCTGCTCAATCTGCTCTGGGGGGCAACTGTCGGCGTGATGACGCGCGTATTCTGGGGGCGTGGGTGACATTCAGGCTGTTGATGGTCCTCGTCCTGCTGGTTGCTGCGGCACTTCCTGCACCGGCCGCAGACCTTGCCGGGCGTCTAGAGTGGGTCTATGACGGTGACAGCATAAGGGTCGCACATTTTGGCAAGGTCCGTCTGCTCGGGATTGATGTTCCGGAGACCGAGGCTTCGCAGCGGGACGATTTCCTGCTGCGTCGCGGCGTAGCCGCCACCACCCTGCGCCAGACGGCAACGGCAGCGCGCCATTATGTGCAGCTGTTGCGTGGTCAGACGGTGCGGTTGCAACTGCCGGAGGTGGAGCGGGACCGTTACGGTCGCCTACTGGCCTATGTCTACCTGCCGGACGGGCGCCTGCTTAATCGCAGCCTGATTGAAGAGGGACTGGCGGTCGTCTACCGCCGTTTTGATTTTACACTCAAGGCCGAATTCATTGCGGCTGAAACCTTGGCCCGGCAGCAGCAACGCGGATTGTGGCGGCTGGCGGTGCCTTTGCGCAAGGAGTGACGATGAAGCGTGTTTCTCTTGGCCGTACCGGCCTTGCCATCCATCCTCTGGTGTTCGGCTCACTCCCCCTTGGCCCTTTGCAGGCCAATCTTTCGGTCGCCGCCGGGGCCCGCATCATTCGCACCGCACTGGAGTCCGGGGTCAACCTCATCGATACGGCGGCCCTTTATCAGACCTACCCCTACCTGCGCACCGCCCTCGAAGGTTTCGCCGGAACGGTGCATCTTGCCAGTAAAACCCACGCCAGTGACGGGATGACGGCACGTCAGCACGTCGAGGCGGCACTTCGCGCCCTCGGTCGCGAGCAGCTTGATATTGTTCACCTGCACGGTGCCCGGCTGGTCGATCCGTTTGTCGAGCGGGCAGAGGTTTTTGATACTCTGCGGCAGATGCAGCAGGAAGGGAAAATCGCTCATCTCGGGCTGTCGACCCACTACATCGTCGGCGTCGAGAAGGCGGCTGCCGAGCCTGACATTGCGGTGATCCATCCGCTGATCAACCGCAATGGCATGGGGATTCTGGACGGTTCTGCCCGGCAGATGGCGACGGCGATCGCCGCGGCTGCGGCAGCCGGAAAAGGGGTCTACGCCATGAAGGCCCTGGCCGGTGGCAACCTGATCAGTGATGCGCGCGCCAGTCTCGATTATGTCCGGCAGTTGCCCGGGGTGCAGGCGCTGGCGGTCGGTATGCTCTCCGAAGATGAAGTTCTGGCCAACATTGCCCTGTTCGAAGAGGACCCCGTCGATGATCAGGTCTGGACACAGCTGCAGTCCCGACAGCGGCGGTTACAGATTATGGAGCAGTTTTGCAAAGGCTGTGGTCAGTGCCTGACGGCATGTACCAATCAGGCCCTGGCTCTAAAAAACGGTGTAGCGCAGGTGGAGGAGGAGAAATGTATTCTCTGCGGTTATTGTGCCGTTGCCTGTCCGGAATTTTTGATCCGGGTCGTTTAGAAAAATAGCAATTTAGGGTGGACAGGTTCCGGAAAATTGGTTTAGACTCCGAAACCATAATTCACAAGCAGTACGACCTATCTTAACCAAAGGAGATCAATCAATGGCTCACACAATTACTGACGAATGCATCAATTGCGCCGCGTGCGTCGATAGCTGCCCGGTTGACGCGATCAGCGAAGCTGGCGACAAGCACGTGATTGACGCCGATACCTGCACCGATTGCGGTGCTTGTGTCGACACCTGCCCGGTGAGCGCGATCGAAGGCTGATTGCCTGACGGCAAAACAAAAAAAACAGCGGCCCGCTTCAAGCGGGCCGCTGTTTTTTTTGAGTCATCTATCGCTTCGACGTTAAATCAGGGCTGCGATCCGGGCGCTGAGTCGACAATCTCGACGTTGAATTCGACAATATCCTTAGGAGTCTTGCCGAAGACGATGGTGAAGGGGAGGGTCGCCTGCGGTGCGACATCGAGATTAGAGAGGGAATCACCAAACTGGTTCTTGCCACGCTCCAGCAGCTTTTCGACCGGCAGAGAACTGAGCTCTGCCGTGCTTAAGGCGTTGCCACAGAAAACTTTCTGATTGGCGACCGGCTTGCCCGCGGCATTGTAGAGCAGGCCGCGAATCGCAATGGCCGAGCGCGATTTAGGGAAGTCGTTGCGCACCTTGCCGTCGATGACAAAGAGGCGGCCAGCACTTTTGTTGTCGATGAAGCGGCCGCTCATTTCGACGACTCCGATGGTGCCGACCGGTTCGACAGCGGCGCTGCCGCCAAGCATCGCTTGAATCTGGGCGTTGGCCCGAGTCCAGAGTGTCTGGGCGAATCCACTGTAATCGGCGGCCCCTAGTTCGGCAAAATCTCCGGACCAGAAACCCATGCGTTGCATGCCGTAGAGGCTGCCACCCAGGACCAGTGCCAGGAACAGAACCAGGGCAACCAGTGATCCCCAGGGGCCTTTTTTCTTGGCAGAGTGCCGCCCCTTGATCGGGCGCTTCTTGCTCGGAGCCGATTTTTGTGGCCCTTTTGCCGATTCCGGCCGTTTGGACTCCGGTTCCGCCGCCGGTGCGGGGGGCGGAACCGGTGCCGGCGTCGGAGCCGGCTCGGGTTCATCTTCCTGCAGGGAGATGCCGCTGAAATCGAGATTTTCATCCTCGTCTGAAGCGGCGTCAAAATTAAAGCTGTCGCTTTCGACTCCGCCATCGTCCCAGTCAAAGTCGTCGTTGCCACCGGCGGCAGCGATTTCGGGGCTGTCATTGTCGTCGAAGGCGAAGTCGTTCTGGATCCCCTGTCCGTGACTCTCTTCTAGAATATCGTCGGTGGTGACGCTGCCGCTGAAGGCAAAGGCGTCTTCACTGATCACCGGTTCTGATTCCGGCTCATCATCGGCGGCGGTGTCGCCAAAGGAGAATTCATCAGAAGGGGTTTCCTCGCCGGTGGACGAGTCGACCCCGAAGGAGAACTCGTCTGCCGGTGGCCCGGCGGGTTCGTCGTCGCCAAAGGAGAAGTCGTCGAACGACGGAGCGGCATCCTCGGTACTTTCCGATGCTGATTCACCCCCGATATTGTCCCAGCCGCCAGATTCTGGCTCTTCCTCTTGACCGTCATCGGATGTATCCGGCGTGTCAAAACTGGCATTCAGATCGGCCCAGTCGCTTTCACTGGGTGCCGACTCCTGGGCCGGATCCTCGACAGCCGTCTCGGCGACCGGCTCTTCTTCCGGCGGCATGACGGTGAAAATCTCCTGGCATTTGGAACAACGGACCTTGACCCCGCCGGCCTTGAGTTTGTCGTCGGCGATTTTGAAGCGGGTATCGCAGGCCGAGCATTGAATTACCATGTTTGTTTCTCCCTCCGTGCCGGGTCAGGCGTCAACGACCAGGCAGATATCCGCAAGGTTTCGGTAGCGCTCATCAAGGTCAAGACCGTAGCCGACGATGAAGCCGTCATCCATTGAGATGCCAATGTAATCGGCTTCGAATTCAACTTCGCGCCGGCCTCGTTTATCAATCAGGGTGCAGACCTTGAGTGTTTTCGGTCCGCGTTCGAGCAAAAGGTGATAAAGGGTTTCGATGGTGTGTCCGCTGTCGATGATGTCTTCAACGATGACGACGTTGCGCCCCTTGAGAGACATTTCGATGTCTTTGCGAATCTCGACCAGTCCGGAACTCCGGGTGTCGGAACCGTAGCTGGCCAGACGGACAAAATCGACCAGAACCGGCGTCTTCATGGCGCGGACAATGTCGGCAAAAAAAAGGAATGACCCCTTGAGGACGCCGACCATCAGCACCTCTTCATCAGCGAAGTCGGCGCTGATTTCAGCTGCCAGTCGATCCACCTGGGCCATGAGCATGTCGCGTGCGTAGAGTGTCTCCAGCTTCGGTTCCAGCATGTCGGGTTGTGTCGCCTTCCATTTTGTAAGATTCAAACGCGTATTCTATAGCAAAGCAGGGCGTTTGTGTCAATTTCTTCCGCGTATTACAGGGTTTACGTGTCGGTTAAATATGCTAGACTCTGCGCACGGTCTTCCGGCATGGGTTCGTCGCTATCCGTTTCACTGCGAAAAAAGGAGTCGATCATGATTCGTTGTCTACTTCTACTACTTGTGTTGCTTCCTGCTCACGTTCTGGCTGCACCTGCTCCACAGCTGACCAGTGACGAGCCGGTGTTCGATTTCGGCACGGTGCTGCAGGGTGAAAAAGTTGATCATACGTTCGTGTTTCGCAACTCCGGGACGGCACCACTGGTCATCGATCGGGTCAAGAGTTCCTGCAGCTGTACGGCATCACTTTTGTCCGACAAGGAAATTCCTGCCGGTGGCAGCGGCAGTGTGCAGGCGGTTTTCGACTCGACCCGATTTCGCGGTCGCATACACAAAACCCTCTACCTTTACAGCAATGACCCTGACCGTCCGTCGGTCGAATTTCTCCTGCAGGGGGAGGTTGTTGTCCCGCTGCAGGCGACGCCGGCCACACTGAATTTTGGTGATGTTGCCGTCGGCGCGCAATCGGTCCAGACCGTGGTTCTGAAAAACACCAGCCCGGTCACGCTGCTGATCGACAACATCAGCAGTCTCAACGATGCGGTTCAGGTCGACTGGCAGGAGGTGAAACTGGCCGCCGGCGCGCAGGTTTCCCTGACCATAAAGGCTGTCCCGCAGGCAGCGACGCCGAACCTGAACGGGAAAATTCTGGTGCACACGAACAATCCGTCCATACCTGAGTTTGCCGTGCCGGTCTCCGGTAGCGTGTTGCGTCCCTGAGCGTATGCAATAGCGGTTGCATTCGCCGGGACGATAGGGTATAAAACCGTTCTCGTGCGCGATTAGCTCAGCTGGATAGAGCGCTGCCCTCCGGAGGCAGAGGTCGCAGGTTCGAATCCTGCATCGCGCGCCAGTTTAATACCCGTGGCCACGCACCCTTTATTCGGTGTGTGGCTTTGTCTTTTGGGGTGATAACTTGGGGATGTTGCGGGCTGGAGCTTGTGCTAAAATAACAACGGGATATGTAAAGAGCGGAGGACGCAATGAAAATAATCAGTCAGCTTCTTGTTTTACTGTGCAGCGTCAGCCTTCTGGTCGGGTGTGCTTCGCGCAGCCAATCGGCCAAGGTTTATACTCAGGATCAGGCGAAGATGAGCCATAGCGTTGTGCTGGGGACGGTCACCCGGATCGAGGCAGTGACAATTGAGGGGTCAAAGAGCGGTGTTGGCACTGTCGGAGGCGGGGTCGCCGGGGGGGTTCTTGGTAGCATGGTCGGCGGTGGCAAGGGGTCGATCCTGATGGCGGTCGGGGGTGCCGTTGCCGGTGCGGTGGGTGGTTCCTTGGCCGAGGAGAAAATCACTGAAAAGAATGCTCTGGAGATCGAAGTCCAGCTTGATACCGGCGGGATCCAGCTCGTGGTGCAGGAGCCGGATGAGGAGTTCGCCATTGGCGACCGGGTGCGGATTGTGAAAGGTGCCGATGGCTCAAGCCGGGTGCGGCATTAGCCCCGGGGAAAAGTTGTTAACGAATCAAAAAAGAGCCGTGATCCGTCACGGCTCTTTTTTTGTGGCCAGATGTCCGGACTTGAAGTTCATAAGTGAAGGTGCGTGCTCAGTGCGTCAGGGCCAGGGCCCAGGCCAGCAGCACGACACCTATGGCAAGCGCGCTAAGGAGACGGTTGAGCCCTGGTCCCGGCAGGCCGTGGCGCACCACCAGCTTGCCCGCGATGTGGCCGAGCCCGAGACCGCAGAGGAAGCCGAACAGGTGGGCACCGATATCGGTCAGACCTTCGCCGTCACCGGCACCGAGCATCGCCAGTAGACCGGCAGCGCCGGCCAGTGGCAGCAGCCATTGCCGGGCGGCGCTGCGCTGGCGGCGGACGACGCCGATCATGCCGGCGGCGCCGATCGCTCCGAACAGGGCGGTCGAGGCTCCGACCGAGCGGTGGGCGGGGGATTGGAGCAGGGCGTTGACCAGATTGCCGAAGATGCCGGACCAGAGAATAAGGCTCCAGCCCAACCCGCTACCGAGCATGCGACAGAGGCGATAGACAAAATAGCCGCCGATCAACAGATTCCCTGCGAGATGGAGTCGGTCAGCGTGCAGAGTAAGGGCGGTAACGGTGCGCCACCATTCTCCGGCAAAAATGCGTCCTGCCTCGGCATTGCCCCGCGCAACCCAGTTGAGAAGGATGTTGTCGGGGCCGGGAATCGGCAGGTAGGTGAGGTTGTGGAAGATGCCGATCAGTAACAGGATGCTCAGGGTAACGCGGCCATTATCGTAACGGCCATCGATCTGTGGCGGTGACGGAAGCGGCTGGTTTTCGCGCAGGTAGAGGCTGATTTCGCGGCGGGCAACCGCCTGGTCGCGATCAGGGACGTACAGGCGGGGTGTCTGGCTGTTCTCCAGTCGACAGGGGATCCCCCGCGCTGTCAGGACCAGGGCCAGACTGGCTGGTGTCATCTGCGCGCTCCCCGAGTCGGGCAGGTTGCTCAGCTCAAGCTCATGCCAGACACTTTCTTCATCAATGATCAGCTCATCGCGGTCCTGATTGTCGTTCATATCTTCTCCCAGCATACACGTCATTAACGAACAGACCGGTGGCCTCTGTCAAGCGCCGTGGACGTATTGTTTTATTCTGAACACGTTGTGTCTTCTCCAGAGAGTGATAGTCTTGATCTTGATTATTAGCAGGGGACAATTAATGCGTTTTTTGAATCTGGATGAGACAACACGGCCACGTATCTTCGCACTCCTGTCTGCTGTTTGTGACACGCTGACTGCCGATCGCGCGGACGACGGGACGGTGTGCTGGCATCCGGCGCTGTCCTGGCCTGAGTCTGATGTCAGGCTGACGACCGTCCCATTAAAGACCATGCTTGTCCCGCACCGGGAGATCGTCTGGAGCGAGCAGCCTTCGGTTGATGTCCGTCATCCTCGGGCTCTGCTCGGTGTGCCGGTCTGCGACCTGGCTGCCATCGCGCAGCTCGACCGCGTCTTTGCAGCGGATCCCTTCTGGCAACGGCAACGGCACAACCTGTTTCTGGTCGGTGCTTCCTGTCTGTCTGATGCCGAATGTTTCTGCAGCCCCTGGTCCGGACTGCCCCCCTGCGACCTTTTTGCCGAAGCCGGGCGGCTCTGGCTGGTCAGCCCGCGTGCCGAGGAACTGTTTGCCCGGTATGATTTGCCTGGTGGCGAGTCGGCAGACGGGCCGGTTCTACCGCTGGGTCACGCTGTGCAAAAACAGGATTCTCCTTTTGTGCAGTCCGTACCGGAAGCCGACCTGCTTGATCTGGTGGCAGCGCGCTGTCTGGGGTGCGGGGTCTGCAGCGCCGTCTGTCCGACCTGTCACTGTTTTGATCTGCGCGACAGTGTCGATGATGTCGGTGACGTAAGTCGCCTGCGGGTCTGGGACAGTTGCCAGTTTGTCGGGCACGGCCGGGTTGCCGGAGGACATAATTTTCGCCCGCGTCAGCAGGATCGCCTGCACTGCCGCCTCGAACACAAACTGCAAGGTTTTGGCCCGGACCACGAAGAAGCGCTTTGTGTTGGCTGCGGACGCTGCGCCCGGAGCTGTCCGGCCGGTCTTGGCCTGCGCCAGATACTGGCATCAGCGCGTCAGGCTCGCCAATGAACGTATCTTTTCAACCATACCCGGCGACACTGGTGGCCATCGAATCGCTGCATAACGACGTGCGGGTGTTCACCTTCGATCATCAACAGGCCATGACCGTACAACCGGGTCAGTTTGCCGAAATTATTCTGCCGGGCATCGGCGGTTTTCCGGTTTCGGCTTGTGGCTATGTGACGGCCGGCACCTTCCAGGCCTGTATCCGTCGCGCCGGGCGGGTGACCTCGGCGCTGTTTCGCTGCACCATCGGGGATTGTGTCGGGGTGCGAGGCCCCTTTGGCAACGGTTTTCATCTGCCGGATCTGGCCCGGAAGGATGTACTGCTGATTGCGGGCGGGCTCGGTATTGCGCCGATTCGTGCTCTGTTGCAATCCGTTGTTGGCGGCGCAGCGCGCAGTGTGACCCTCTTTTACGGAGCACGGCGGGCCGCAGAGCTGTTGTTCTTGCCGGAGCTTGAAGCATTGGCCGAGCGCGGGAGTCTCTGTTTGCGGCTGGCGGTGGAGGAGCCCCTGGAGGCGATCTGTTCGCCGCAACGCTGGCACAGTGGTCCGGTCACCGATCTGGTTGACGCGTTGCCGTCGTCGACGGCGACACTGCTGGTGGCTGTGTGTGGACCCCCACAAATGTATGCTGTCCTGCTCGAGAAACTGGCCACCACAGGGATTACGGCAGCGCACATTTTTGCCACCCTGGAACGACGCATGCGCTGCGGGGTGGGCGAGTGTGGGCATTGTGTCGCTGGTGGGCACTACGTCTGCACCGAGGGCCCGGTCTTCTCTCTTGCCCAACTGCGGCAGATGCCGGGAGCGATCGCATGAACGGCGCCGGTAAAAGCGGTCATGATCCCCTCCGGGTCGGCCTGATCAAGCTCGCCTCCTGCAGTGGGTGTCAGCTCAGCCTGCTGGCCGGCGGCAGCGCACTGGTGCTGCGCCTGCAGTGGATTGAGCTGGCGCGTTGCCCCCTGCTGTCGTCGGCACCAGTCTCCCCGGCAGGTTGCTTCGATCTGGTTCTGGTCGAAGGTGCGGTTGAAAGTGCAGCGGATGTTGAGCTGCTGCAGTCCATGCGCAAGAAAACCCCCTTTTTGGTCGCCGTCGGTGCCTGTGCGTCGGGAGGCGGCGTCCTGCGCGGACAGGGGCTGCGGGCGGTCCCGGAGGTGGTGACGGTTGATGCCATAATTCCCGGCTGTCCGCCGAGTCGCTCTGAACTGGTGACTCTGTGCGGAGCGGTGGCGCGGGGCGGGTTGCCGGCTCCGCTGACCGGAGTCGTTTGTCTGGAATGTCGTGCCCAGTCGATCCCTTGCCTGCTTGAGGCGGGGCAACCTTGCCTCGGACCGGTGACCCGTGCCGGATGCCAGGCCGCTTGCCCCGGACGTCGTATCCCCTGTGAGGGGTGCCGGGGCTGGGCTGAAGAGGCCAATCCGGAGGAGATGAGGCGTCTGCTGCAGGATTGTGGCATTGCCTCTGCGTTGATCGAGGGGCGGCTGTGTCAGTTCCGGGAAGGTGCCCATGACCAATCGCTATGAGTTGCTGACCCGGGTGGAAGGGGCCGGCGAAGTTCAGTTACAGATCGATGCCGGACGCCTGGTTGCCGTCCGGGTCGCCATGCTCGATATTCCGCGCGGTTTCGATCGGTTGGTGCGCGGGCGTCATTTCAGTGAGGTGCCGCGGCTGGTCAGCCGGGTTTGCGCCATCTGCTCGGCGGCGCATCGGGTGGCTGCAGCCCGCGCCCTTGAACAGGCGCTGGGTGTTTCAGTGCCACCGGCCGCCTCTGCCCTGCGCGAGCTTCTGCTCCTCGGGGCTCTGATCGAAAGCCATGCCCTGCACCTGTTCCTGCTCGTTTATCCCGATATGCATCGATGCGACAGTGTCGCCGAACTTCTGGCGATTGCGCCGGAGCAAGTAAAAGCCGGTCTGGAACTGCGTCAACTCGGGTGTCTGATCCAGGAGGTGGCGGGTGGTCGGGCGATTCATCCACCCAATGTTGAGGTCGGGGGTGTGGTTGCCTGGCCGGATCAGAATGAATTGGAGGAGGTGTTCAAGCAGCTGTGCCATTGGCAGGGCCGTTGGCCAGCGTTGCAAGGACTCTTTACGGATGGGAATGCTTATCCGTCGTCGCATCCGGTAGAGGCGTTGGATCTGATGGTTGCCAATGGGCAGCTGTGGCATGATGGCGCCAAATGGCCGCTTGCCGACTATGCCGGGATCTTGCAAGGGGTTGATGTCGATTACTCGCACGCCAGACAGTACCGTCACAACGGGTCGCCGTTACTGGCCGGGGCACTGGCGCGGGCGCGCCTGATGGCAGGTGAGGCTGATAACGGCTTGGGGGTTTTTGCCCAGTGTGCTGCTCAGGCCCGGGAGATCGGAGAGGCCATCGACTCCTCTATCGCCTGGTTTGCCGGTAATTATGATGCTCGCCAGTTGTCCGTTCCCGTTGCACCGCGCGCCGGTTTTGGCGTTGCGGCTCTGGAAGCACCACGGGGGACCTTGCTGCACGCATACCATCTGGCGGCTGATGGTACGGTTGTCGACGCGGAGATCATCACTCCGACGGCTATCAATCAGCTGGCGATGGAATCACACCTGAGCAGCGACCTTATGGGAGAGAAGGCGGATGACGGTCTGTCGGCATGGGCGGCGCAGATCGTGCGTGCGTTTGACCCCTGTATCTCCTGTGCCGTGCATCAGATCCGGAGCTGAACGTTCCGGGGATTATTCTTTTAGAAATGGATTGTGAAACGGGCCGATCCGCCAGCTAAGGCGGATCGGCCCGTTTGTTTATCAGACAAGGCCGAAGGCTTAAAACGGCCGTCTGCCGAAGTGTCTTCCTGCCGCATCCTGCAGTTTACTCACCGCTTGCAACGATTCGCGCAACAGGTCCTGTTCGGTTTTGCTCAGGGTTTGCGGGTCGAGGTAGTGGTCGGGCGGCAGACCGGCTTCGACCAGGGCAATTTCGTGGCGCAGGCGCAGGTAGTTCAGCGCTTCGAAGGAAGCCTCGAGATGCTCGGCAGTGTCGGCGGCAAAGATGCCCTGTTCCACCAGGGTGGCGAGGCGTTTGAGGGTCGGCGTGCAGTGCAGACCCGCTTCGAGGGCGAACATGCGGATGCAGTCAACGAGAAAGACCGTCCCGCCGTTCTTGACCGAGAGTAATCCTTTGTGCGGCGCCCCTTTCTCGACCAAAAAGCGTCCGAGCAGCCCCAGCGGGACCTTGTAGTGGACGTCGAGGGTCATCATGTGGAACAAAAACCCCGGATTTTCGTCGAGGACCCGGTTGACAGTATCGCGCAGGTCGTGGGCCAGCGAAGTGTCGCCAGCCAGGGGAGCGAAGTCGAAGAAGATCGATGAGGTCCTGACGTTGATCGGTTCGGGCTCCTCAGCCCAGCCCAGCACCCGATGCTGCCAGTCGATGAGGCGTCCGCGCCAGGCCGGGTTGTCGACCATCACTTTGCCGCTACAGCGGGAGTAACCGATCCGGGCCAGGGCCTCGACCAACTGCTCACCGAAGGGGGCGAAGAATTTCTCGACCTGGCGCAGTTTGACCTCGGAGACGTTTTCGAAGACAAAGGCATTGTCCTGATCAGGGTTCAGGGACATCTCGCGTCGTCCGCCGCTGCCCATGATCAAAAAACAGTAGCGGATATCCGGAGCCGGACCCATTTCGGCGACACACTGCGCATAGCAGATATCATGAGCACGACCGATGATGCCGTGGTGAATATAGGTGAGAATCTCCAGCGCCTCCGGGGTGCTACGGGTCTCGGACAGCAGGCTGCGGGCGACCGTGACCAACTCGCTGCGGATGGTTGCGAGGCCCTCGATGGTCTTTTCTTCTTGCACTGCACCCAGAAGGAGCATCGCTTTCTGGCTGCGATAGCGCATCAGATCGTGCAGGGTGACCATTCCGATCGCTTCATCGTCAGCGATCACCGGCAGGTGCTTGATCCGGTGGCCGAGCATGTATGACATGGCCTCGTACATGTACGTGTCGGGCGGCATGCCATAGGGGTGAGCTGTCATAATCTGGTCGGCGGTGACGGCGGTCGCATCGATCCCTTCCGGCGCCAGGACGCGGCGCACCAGATCGCTCTCGGTGACGATTCCGGCCGTTTCGCCGGTGCGCTTGGTCACCAGTACGGCGGAGATGTCTTTCTCAATCATTTTGCGGGCGATCTTTTGTGCGCTCGCTTTTAGGGGGCAGACCACGATCGGCGACATGATCTCGGAGAGGCGCTTCTGGAAGGGGAAGGCCTCGACGTCTTTGAAGGCGCTGCTTGTCGTGTGCTCGGCAACGATCTCAGCGTACAGCTGGCGGACGCGCGACAGGACAATGCGGGTGAAGTAGCTGCTGAACTGCGGCGAGGCATTTTCCGCCCGGCGCAGGATCGCCTCCGGCACCAGATAGCAGGTGGTCGGCTTAACGGCGTGGACGCTGGCCGCGTAGGGTTCGCCGGTAAAGATCGGAGTGCCACCGAAAAAACCGCCGTCCCGACGATAGTCGACCACCATCTCCACCCCGCCCGGGGTCATCACCGAGACTTCAATCAGTCCTTTCTTGATGATGTAGAGAAAGCCGGTGGCCGGTTGTTTTTCACGGAAAATCCAGGTATCGGCGGCAAAGGTCTTCTCCTCAACGCTGGCTGCAATCTCTTGCAGCAGGGCCTCCGGCAGAGAGGAGAACGGTTCGGTGTTTTTCAGGTGTGCATGCAGGGCCATGGGGTCTCTTCCTGTCTTCAGAGAAAAATCGCAGAAAATACTAACATTGATTGCCCGACAGGTAAACCGGGATATCGTCCGGAACCGACCGCCGGGGCAGAGTCGGTCATGCGTGTGAAAAAACCTGTAATGATAGGCGGTTGCGTGCGGCGTCGACGGATGCATCAGGCAACGTGGCTGTTGACAAATGGCGGGGGGCGTATTAACTTCTGCGACAAGTTTTTCCATACGGCACCAGGCACGGTGCGCCCGTTCTCTCCCCATGCCTTTTTTGGCAGGAAGATCAGGTTGGTTTTATGTCGGAAAAAGCGCAGTGGCTGTTTATTTTCGTCGGATTTTACTGGACCTATTGCATTTTCTGGGGCATACGCGGCGCACGTCAGGCCAAGACTGCATCCGACTATTTCCTTGCCGGTCGGCAAATTTCCCTCTGGGTCTTTGTGCTGGCCGCGACGGCGACCTCCTTCTCCGGCTGGACCTTTATCGGCCATCCGGGGCTGATCTATCTTGACGGTTTTCAATACGCCTACGCCTCGTTCTACGCCATCACCATCCCTTTTACCGGTGTTCTGTTTCTCAAGCGGCAGTGGATGCTCGGCAAACGTTTCGGTTTTATTACGCCGGGCGAGATGCTCAGTGAGTATTTCGGCTCGGACCACGCCCTGCGTATTCTGGTTGTCATCGTCGCCCTGATCTTTTCTATCCCCTACCTCGGCCTGCAACTGCGCGCCTCGGGTTTTCTGTTCAACGTCCTGACTGATGGACAGCTCGGTGTCACCACCGGCATGTGGCTGTTGTCATTTGTCGTGCTGATTTATGTCGCCCTTGGTGGTCTGCGCGCCGTCGCCTACGTCGATACCATGCAGTGCGTGTTGCTGGCGGTGGGAATCATCATTATCGGCGTGATCGCCTACACCTTTATGCCGTCCGGGCTGACCTGGACTGAGGCGATCGGCACCCTTGCCGCCCAGGACCCGATCCGCACCCCCGATGGTTACAGTCACTACATCGCTATCCCCGGCGTTATCCAGTACGTTGCCGATGGCACGACCGCTCAGGGTGGGGCCTGGACCGGAATGATGATTTTGACCTACATGCTGGCCCTGATGGGCATCCAGGCGGCCCCGGCCTTCAGCATGTGGGCGTTTGGCAACAACAGCCCGGCCCCTTTTGCGCCGCAGCAGGTCTGGGCGTCGGCGGCCGGTATCGGCTTGATTCTGTTTGTCTTTACTACCATGCAGGGGATTGGAGCCCATTTCCTCGGCGCCGATCTTGGCCTGTTACAGTCGCACCCCGAAGTGGTCAACCCGGTTCTGCAGGGGAGCGGGTTTCTCGGCGGTGTCGATCTGACCGATTCCGGTGGTCGTCAGGGGATGCTGGTGCCGCAATTGATCAACCTGATCGGGGATGCGGCGCCGTGGCTGGTCGGCCTGCTGTCGGTCTGTGCCCTGGCGGCGATGCAGTCGACAGGCGCTGCCTATATGTCGACTGCGGGGGGGATGTTGACCCGTGACCTGCTCAAGCCCTATCTGATGCCTCGTGCCAGCCACAAGGCACAGAAGCTCTGGGGTCGTGTCGGGGTCGCCGTCATCGTCTTTCTCTCCCTGATCGTTGCCACCACCTCCACCGACGCCCTGGTGCTGATCGGTGGTTTGGCTGTCGCCTTCGGCTTCCAGATGTTCCCGGCCCTGGTCGGAATCTGCTGGTGGCCCTGGTTGACCCGTGTCGGCATCATCACCGGACTGATCCTTGGTCTGACCGCTGTCGTATTGACTGAGCCGATCGGGATTCATCTGTTTGGCATCACTGCCTGGGGCCGCTGGCCGCTGACGATTCACTCCGCCGGTTGGGGAATTCTGTTCAACGCCTCCTTCGCCATCGTCGTCTCGGCCCTGACCCAGAACAAACAGGAGATGGCGCGCAAGCTGCTGTTTCACCGGTTTTTGCGAGAACATGCCAGCCTGTCGCCGGAGAAACGCAAGTTCATCCCGGTTGCAGTGGTCCTCACGCTTGCCTGGTTCTTTTTCGCCATCGGCCCCGGTGCCGTGCTCGGCAACACGGTTTTTGGTGACCCCAACGATCCTTCGACCTGGTTGTTTGGTCTGCCGTCGATCTGGCTCTGGCAGGTTCTCTGGTGGGTTTTGGGGGTCGGTATGATGTGGATGCTCGCTTATCGCATGGAGATGTCGACTGTTCCGGGACGGGAAGTTATGGCGTTGCGCGAGGATATCGGTGATCTGCATCTTGATATCAATAGCCCCGGCGGTGCCTGACACCGGATGTTTACCCCGGGAGCCTGCACCCATGTCTACCCGTCTCCTTCTTCTGCCTCCCCACCGACCTGCCTTCTGGTTGGCTTGTATCCTGCTGATCCTCTCGCTATGTGTGACCGGCTGCGAACCGCAGGACCGATTCGACCGGTTGATGGCATCGGCCAACCGATCGTTTGCCGACGGCAACTATGCGTCAGCCCTTGTCGATTTTGTCGCCGCTCGCAAGCTGCAACCTGATCGCCGAGCGGCTTGTTTTGGTGAGGCGTTGACCCTGTTGCAACTCGGTAAAACCGCCGATGCTCTGCCGCTGTTTGACCAGTTGGTGGCCAGCGGCAGCACTGAAGAGCGCGCATTTACTCTGGCCAATCGCGGGATTCTACACGACCGTGAAGGCCGCCATGCCGCAGCTTTGTCCGACTATGAGGCCGCTTTGCAACTCAGTCCCGCCGTCGCCTCCGGCCCCGGTTTTATGGAGCGCTTTCTTCGTAATCAGGTCGACCCACCACCGGGTATCGCTGATCGGGCCCGATATCTGCGCACCGAGCTGACCAAGCCTCCGGCCTAGCGGTTGTTGTCCCTGCCGGACGCCGATGCCCAACAACGTCCCTATAAACCTTAATCAAGGGGGGAGGTATGACGGAACAGAAGGTTCTCGCTCGTAGCAGCATTTTCCGTGATCTTGATCCCGGTCTGATTCCCGCCCTGCTCGAAAGGAGTGCGCGGCGGGCTTTGCCGCCGGGGACACCACTGTTTCATGTCGGGGACCACTATCAGCAGGAGATCTACGTCGTTCTGGCTGGAAATGTGCTCATTCGCCGCCCGGACGGTGAAACCTATGAGGTTGCCGCCGGTGATTTCATCGGCCTGTCGAGCTTTCTCGATCATGCTCCCTATTCATCGTCAGCGTTGAGCCGCGATGCGGCCGAACTGCTGGTCCTCTCCGAAGAGGCGTTCACCCAGCTCAAAACCACTTTTCCCGATCTGTCGACTGCCGTCAATCGCAGCATTGCCGACCGCATCCGGCGTTGGAACCCCGGCCGGCGTGGAACTTCCGGGGTGCTGGTGCAGAAAGTGCGTTCGGTGATGTCGACGCCTCTGGCTGCCTGTGCTGCCGACACCACGCTGCTTCAGGCTCTGCAACTGATGCGCAGTCGCAAGATAAGCACCCTTGGGGTGCTTGACACACAGGGCGCCCTGCTTGGGCTGACCTCCCCGGGGTTGATCGCCGATGCCGTGCTCCTGCGTCAGATCGATGTCGATACGGCGCTGGCCGAAGCAGCGGTTGAGCCGGCCTACACCATTGCCCCTGACGCCCCCCTGTGGCAGGCGGAACAGGTGCTGCAGGATCACGAGGTTAAGGATCTGGTCGTGCAGGAGGAGGGGGTGCCGATCGGCATGATCTCGCAGACCGATATCGTGCGCCTGCTTTGCGTCCGCGCCCAGCGCAATCTTTTGATCGGCCGGGCCACCCAGGCCCTGGGGTACGACGAGTTGCGTGACCTCTCCGGTTATCTCGATGAGTGTGCTCTTGGCGCCCTGGAGCATAACCGGCGGGCGATGACCGCTCTGCGGATTTTAAGCGAGACCCATCTGGCCATGATGCGCCGCTGTGTCGAACTGACCTTGCAGGAGATGCTCGCCGCCGGCCACGGCGCTGCGCCGGCCCCTTTTGCCCTGATCATTATGGGCTCCGGGGGGCGCCGGGAGATGATGCTGGCGCCGGATCAGGACAACGGCCTGATCCTCGCCGATGAGGTGACACTCGACTCCCCCCTGCGTGAATGGTTTAGCCATTTTGCACGGCGGGTCAACGACAACTTTGCCTGGATCGGCTACCCTCTGTGCCCCGGTGATATCATGGCGCGCAATCCGCAATATCACAAAACCCTTGGCGAGTGGAAACGGCAGCTCAGCCACATGGCAGAAGCACCGACCGAAAAGGCGGCACGATGGGCAAATGTGGTTCTGGATTTCGATACCTTGTACGGTGACGAGCGGCTCACCGCGGCCCTGCGCGAACATGTCCACAATGAGCTGTCGACCCGGACGCGGCTGTTGACCATGATGGTCGAGGACGACGCTGAAGGACGCCCGCCCATCGGCTTTTTCAACCGTCTGGTGACTTCCGAACAGAAGGAGGCCAAAGGACGCATCGACGTCAAACGCAACGGGCTGCGCATCATTGCTGATGCCGCCAGGATCTATGCCCTGAGTCGCGGGGTGAAGGTTGCCAATACCCAGGACCGCATCAGCGCCCTGGTTCGTCTCGGGGCGATCGATGCCGACCTCGCCGATGGCGCCATCAGTGCCTACGACGAGTTGGCCTCCCTGGTGCTCGACCACCAGTTGGCTCAGCGACGGCACGGCGACTCACCGGACAAGTTCATCGACCCGGCTGAGTTGACGCCTTATCAGCGGGAGACCCTGCGTGATTCGATGCTGGCGGTCAAGCGGTTTCAGGAGAAACTGCAGGGGGATTTCGCACGCATTTCGTTCTGACCCGGTCGGGTCAGGGGCGTGTCGTGCAATCCGGGGCTTGGTCTTATCCCGAAGGCAAAACAGCAGAGGGCAATCATCGGAGACTTGAGCGCGTTAGCCTTTCTGCACGCTCTGGTTCGGAACTCTGATCAGTCGGCGATCTGGTAGGAGGTATGGTCGCCGAGCTTTGAAGAGATGATGGTGCAGGCTTCCCGGATTTGCGGTATAACCAACTCCGGCGTCAGGCGAAAATCGGGGCCGACCATGCACAGGGCACCGTTAAGGCTGCCGCCGGCGCAAAAGATCGGGAAAGCGATGCTGGTAATGTCGTCCCCCAGTGTACCGTTGTCGGCGCAGTAACCGGCATTGCGAATGGCTTGAAAATCGGCATTGCGTTCTGAGCCGTTACGACCCCGCGGTGCAAAGGCCAGCAATACCCGACCGGCGGCCGTCGTTGCCGCCGGAAAGCGCCGTCCGGCCAAAGAAACAATCTTGACCTTTTGCGACGTGTCGACCATGTCGAGAAACAGCACTTCATCGTTACGCTTGACGACCAGGTACGTGGTTTCGTTACATTCGCGAACCAGTCGCTCCATCACCGGGCGCGCCTGTTTCAGGATCTCCATCCGCGACAACAGCTTCTGCCCCACCTCATAGGCCGTCAACCCGAGCCGGTACTTGCCTGAAATCTCCTCCCGTTCAACGTAGCCCCGCCCTTCAAACGTCGCCAGCAGTCGGAAGACACTGGTCTTGTTCATGTGCAGTTTTTCGCTGAGACGGGAAATGCGAACTTCACCTTCTTCTTCGCAAAGGGCCTCGAGGACATCCAGAGCATTTTCAACGGACTGGATAGAGTAGGAATCCTTGTCTCGTGTTGGCAAGATGGCCTCTCCTGAAGAATGAATGGCAAGTGCTGCAATAAATGCTGTGGCGGTGTCTTCAGAAAAGTAATACACCGTTTTATTATTGTCAACAGTTGTTGGTTGATTGTTGACGAATTTTACGAATATAGCGTCGATTGCCCACTTAATGGGCAGAATGGGGCTGGGTTGGAACTTTGTAAGATGGCGATTTGCCGACGAATACCATGTATGGGAGGGGTTTGGAATGGAAACTGGGATAAATTAAAAAAATGTTTTACAATATGGATATATCAGTGCGACATCGTTTTATATTGGTGGCCGAGCCGCTTCGGCAATCAGTCGCTGGACGAGCGGCCGATCGGCTTCGAGCAGGTCAAACTCCAAAAGAGAAGCGGCCGGAACAAACCGGTGCTCGGCGACCTGCAGATTACGAATCTGATCGGCAAGCGGCGTGCACTCATAGACCAGCAGTAAAATGGTACCCCAGTCATAGCGGTGGTAGATAACGTCAAAAATTCCATCGACGCGTACCGGCAGGTCGAGCTCTTCGGCAAGCTCCCGGGCCAGACCCGTGCTGGGGGATTCACCCGGTTCAAGTTTGCCCCCCGGAAATTCCCACTTGCCGGCCTGGCGGCTGTCATCAGGCCGGCGTGTGATGAGAATGGTATCGTTGCGGCGAATAATGCCGGCGGTGACGATCAAAGGGTGCTGCATGTGGTCCCTCCTGTGAATCAGTGCAAGATTTTTTGCTGACACTGCCGGTGGCGGTGTGGTAAACACAGGACGCGCTAGAATCAACCAACAAGCAGGATCCCATGACTAATCTGACCGAAAAAGGTCGCGGCATTCGCGACATGTTTCAAAATATCGCCCCCCGCTACGATCTGCTCAACCGGGTGTTGTCCATGGGCATTGATCGCCGCTGGCGTACGTTTGCGGTGAGCCAGCTACAGATTCCTGAAGGCGGCAGGGTGCTGGATATTGCCACCGGTACCGGTGATGTTGCCCTGACCATTGCCGCCCGGACCCCTGATTCGGTTCGCATCGTCGGTGAAGACTTCACCCAGGGGATGTTGCTGTTCGGTCGGGAAAAGATTGCCGCATCGTCCTACGCGCATCGTATTGAACTGGTCAATGCTCCCTGTGAGGCGATTCCGCACCCGTCCGACATGTTCGATGGAATCACCATCGCCTTCGGTATCCGCAACGTGGTCGACCGGGTCGCCGGTCTGCGTGAGATGTGTCGGGTGTTGCGGCCCGGTCGGCGGGCCGTGGTCCTCGAATTCTCCACCCCGCGCAACACTCTGTTCCGGGCCGTTTACCTGTTCTATTTCCGCCATCTGCTGCCGGCGATCGGCGGACTCTTTTCGCGCCGCAGTGCGTACCAGTATCTCCCTGATTCGGTCCTCGAGTTCCCCTCCCGTGAGACCTTTCGCACCATGATGCTCGACTCCGGATTTAGTGACGTCATCTATTATGATCTGACGGGCGGGATTGTGACGGTGTATGTCGGCACCAAATAACTCCACCTGCAGGCGGCTGATGAAAAGCACCCCTGCGGCGTTCCCCTTGTCCGCGTCGTTGTGACGTAGCTCACGCTACGCCTCACTTATTGGCCTGCGGGCGCCTTGCATCCATAGTACCCTATAACCCATAAACTATCGCATCTTGCTTGTTCTTTGGCACGTCAACTGCGTTGTGACTAAGGCCGCATAGCTACGGCTATGCAACCTTAACCACGCCTTGTTGCCCCGTCAAATTCCAGCGCAATTTTGCAATATTCTATGAGTTACATGATAATCGGCACTTTTGATCAGCCTTTTTGTGGCCGGTGTAAAATCCCAAGTCTGCCTCGTTTTACCCGATCCCGGTTCAAAAGCCATCTGCCAGCCTTTATCTGCCACTCTTCCCACATCAATTATTCTGTAGCAGGCCGCCCGGATCGGTCACCAGTTTGACCGGCAGGCCGATCAGCCGTTTAAAGATGCCGATCACCGGTGCCGAAACCGATTCCAGCGGGATGGCTTCGACAACCGGGTCGTCGCTCGGGCCGCTCATGCGAAAATGGGCAACAATCAGCGCTTTTTTCTCACCGGTCAAAAGCCAGCCGGCGACCGGTATGTGGGTCAGGATCCGGTCGACGCTGCGCAGGGGCATCGCCTCCAGTGTGGTGTCGGTCTGATTGGTGATCAGATTCGCATTGCCGACCAGAGACAGATTCATGACATCCCCCTTCAGGACAATATCTTCTGAACTGAGCACCCCTTTCCGTAAGACCAGATTGCCGTTGACCTTGTCATAGGGGAGGCCGAGGTCGCTGTCGCCGCGGGTCAAAAGGGGGTATATGTTGAGGATGGTCAGCACTTTACTCAACCAGGAGATCTTGTGCAGGTTGCCGTTGCGGAGTTGGACCACTGCGGCGCCAAAGGAGGTCGGCAGAAAAGAATGGCCGACGATCCCTTCGAGATAAAAGTCGGCATCGAGCTTTCCGCTGATGACCGATTTGCGTTTGAGTAACTGCTGGTGAATGACCGGCGCATTGAAGCCTTTCAGATTCCCGGATATTTTCAGCAACGGCGGGCCCTGGTCGCGATGAACGAGCAGCGCCTGCCCCAGTCCTTGTCCCGGTCCGGAGCGAAAATGGATCGGGCTGATGACCAGAGTGCTGCCGTGCCGTTCGATCTGCGCAGTGGCATCGCTAAACGGCATGCCGGCGATTTCGCCCTGCTCGGCAGAGACGCTCAAGGTCAGGCGGCCGTGGGTTTGCGCCGACGGTGCGACCGGTGCTGCCGTTGGGCGCGAAAGAGGCTCGTCGGGGATGTTGACGGTCTCCGTACCCTGCTGTGCATCGTCTGACCACAAGGCGATGACCTCATCGATATTGCCGTAGAGGCCGTTGATGGTCAGGTCGACATCCCCTTCCGGGAGGCTGACGTGGCCGTCGACGCTGGCCGTAGTACCGCCGGGCAGGCTGACATGGATGGGGCCGAGGCCGACCTGCTGGCTGCTGATTCGGACCATGCCATCGACCTCCTGCAGCATGGAGGTCGTCGAGGTGAAAATCAGATCGCTGGCGCGTATTTCCGGAGCGGTGACATACAGACTGGTGACCGGGTTGAGCAGGTCGGGGATCTCGACATTAACCCGGATTGGCGAGGTGCCGAGGATCGCTTCGACGCCGTTGCCGTGCAGTGAGCGGCCGTCGATGTCGATGCGGCCGTTGATGGTGTGAAGCACGGGCAAAGGCCCCGGAATCGGTGTGGACGCTTCGCGCAGCCGCAGGGTCGCAGTCGGCTGCCAACCTGATTCGCTGCGCTCAAGGGTGAGGTTTGCGGTGATAAGGCCACCCAGCGACCAGCGCTGTAGAAGTGGCGACAGATTGGTCAGGGCACCGATGGCGATCTCTTTGACCGCAACGGTCACCTTTTCGGCGTGTTGTTCCGGTTTCAGCCATTGAATGTCAAGCGCCAGAGGCGCTTCCGGCAGCTCCAGGGTTAGCTGCAGTTCGCGGTGGTCGGTGGCAGTTGCAGAAAGCATCAGGCGGTAAGGGACATTAAGGGTCTCTGGCAGAAAAGGGGTCGGCTTTTGCACGGCCGGGGCCACCAGAAAAAGTCTCCCCGCGCTGTCGAGGTTGAAGCCTCTGGCGATGCTGCCGGTCGGCGTGACATTCCCGGTGAGTCCGATCATCAGATCATTGAGGCGCCCCTGTAGACGGCTGATGTCGGCCGTCTTTCCATCCCAGGTCAAAGTGAAACCACCATTGGTTATGCGGCGACTGTCCCCGAGCTTCAGGTCGACATCAGTGGCGCTTACCATGAGTTTGCGAATGCCGGCGGGAAATTCTGAGCCGGCGATCTGGTCCAGTGTCCCATCCAGTTCAAGGGATTGCAGGGTGAGACGCCCGCCGATGATGTTTGCAGGGCTGCGGTCGCGATCTGCTGCAAACGGCAACATCTGCTCGAGGGCAGCCAGTGGCATGGCGGGTGAGGCAAGATGGGCCGAAATACGGGGTAATGGACCGGACCGGTCGAGGATGACCTGACCGTTTAATTCCAAATCGGCGATTTTGATCCACAGCGCATCAAATATGTGTCGGGCCTGTGTCATTTTCCAGGTGGTGCTCAGGTTAATCTGGCCGAACTGGAGAATGGTCGCTGTCGGTCCCGGCAGGTGCAGACCGAGATCACGGCCGGCAGCACGGGCTGTTATGCGGATGCCGGTTTCAGGTATGCCGGAGAGTTGCAGTGTTATGTTGCTGCGACCTCTGATAAGGGCTTCATTCGGGGACCGTCGCAAATAACCAGAAATCAGGTCAGAGGCCAGATCGCGAACGCTTAGTTCGAGATCGTAGGTCGCATGGCGCCAGCCGGGATCAGTTTGCGAGGGCTGGATCGTCCCTCTGGCCAGCAGGGGGGATCGCACATTGTTGCAGAGCAGGTCGCCACTGATGGTCATGGCGTTGGCGCTTCTGAAACTGAGATCTTTGATACTCAGTTCGAGATGTTCGATGCCGAAAACAAACGGTTGTCCTGCCTTGTTGGCGTCCTCATAGCGCAGCCGTCCCTTATGGATTCGGATCGACTGAAACATGTCGCCGGTCGGCATGGCGGCTGTGGGGTGATCCGGTGTCGCTGCTTCTGCTGCCGGTATGGCCTGAATCCGGATATCGGGCTCTTCGAGCAGGATCTCCGAAAAGGCCAGTTGCCCTTGCAGCATGGGGAGAAAGCGCAGGCGCAGGTAGAGTCGCTTTGCATTGATCTGAAGCGGGAGGTCTGGGCGGCCAACCTGCAACGCATCAAACGCGACGGCCGGACCGTGCTTCAGGGAGAACTCAATTTTGCCGAGAGACAAGGGGAGGTTGGTCCGGCGGACCAGTTCCTGCTCAATTTCCGGGCGGTAAAGGTCGATGTCGAGGCGGTATAGAAACAGTCCGAGAATGACCGCGCTGCCGCAGCAAACCGTAAGCAGGGTGATGGCAAACAAGCGTCGAAACGTCATGATGTCCCGTGTGCAAACAGCTTAGGGTGATCCGGTCGAAAGACCGTGGGGGATTCATTCTAGGGGATGTTGGGGTGGTTGTCCAGAAGATGGCGGAAGGTTCTGGGGGTCATGATCCTGCTGGCGGACAAACCGGTAGCCGCGTCCGCGCACAGTGCGGAAAAATTCCGGTTGAGCCGGATCGGTCTCAAAATATTTTCGCAGGCGGACGACGAAATTATCCAGAGTCCGGGTCTCGGTATCCGGGGCCACCCCCCAGGCTGCCGAAAGGAGTTCTGTGCGCGGGATAATCTCCCCTTCGCGGCGAAAGAATGCCCGCAGCAGGCGGACTTCGAGGTCAGTCAGTTCGATGGTTGCTGTTCCGGCCCGGGCGGTGCGCTCCCGCAGGTTGACACTGTTGTTGCCAAAGCTGTAGCCGGTCTCCGGTGACGGTTGCGGCCGGTACCAGTCGGAGCGGCGCAGCATCCCCTTGATCCGTAGCAGAAACTCATCAAGGTTGAACGGCTTGGGCAGGTAGTCGTCGGCACCAACAGCAAGTCCGGCGACCCGGTCATTCTCGTCGCCGCGTGCCGTCAGCATCAGGACCGGCAGCTTCGGGTCAAAGCGCCGGATGCGGCGACAGACTTCGATGCCGTCGATCCCCGGCAGCATCAGGTCGAGGACCACCAACGAACAGTTCTCGTTCCACAGCAGCTCCAGCGCTGCCTCGCCACTGATCACATGGGTGACCTGGTAGCCTTCCCCCTCCAGGTTGTAGATCAGGCCACTGGCGATGTGCGGCTCGTCCTCCACCAGCATAATGTGGGGCCGGTTCATGCCGGGATCTCCTTCTCGACCGGGAACACCAGCGGGATACGGATGTGAACTTCGGTTCCGGGCCCCTCGTTGGGACTCTCCATCCAGACCCGCCCTTTATGCAGCCGGACGACCGCTTGCGTGATGAACAGTCCAAGTCCGGTGCCGCGGATCGCCTCGCCACTGCGCTGGCCGCGGTAGAACATGCGGAACACTTTTTTGCGCTCGTTTGTGGCAATGCCGCGGCCGCAATCGGCGACGGTCAGGTGGGCGAAATCGCGATCCCGAAACAGGGTCACACGGATGTTGAGGGCGTCGGGGGAGTAGAGGATGGCGTTTTCCAGCAGGTTGCGAAACACGGTCTCCAGCGCCTCTGGTTCGAAGCGCGTGTACAGTTCCGGGGTGATCTCCAGTGTCATGTTGCCGGCGCGCGGCAGAGAGAATTGGTGCAGGCGGAAATAGTTGCTGACAAAGGTCGAAAAATCGCCGGTGCGCAAAGACAGGCTGAGCCCCCGGTGTTCCAGGCGATTGGCTGAGAGCAGGTTGTCGACCAGTGTCGCCAGGCGTTCAGTGTCGGCGCGCATCGTATCAAGGAAGGTCTCCATCCGTGCCGGTGTCGGTGGCCGGCGGCGGATGGTTTCAATATGCAACTGCAGCGAGGCCAGGGGTGATTTGAGTTCATGGGTCACCTGTGCGATGAAATCGCGCTTGGCCTTTAGCAGCGCTGACTGCTTGCGCCAGAAGAGAAAGATGACGTAAACGCCGGCGAGGATGGCGACCAGCAGGACAATCCCCTCGGTCAGGATCAGCCAGTCGGCCCCCTTTGGTATCACCCCGCTGTAGCGTGATGCCATCTGCTGCAACTCGCGGTGACTGTGCATGAACCAGCGGATCCAGAAGAACAGGCCCAGCAGCCAGACAATCTGGATAGCAATGAAGGCGGTCAGGGGATGGGAGAGACGCCGAAAAAAGTTCATGACCTTTGTTTATCACTCCGCAACCGGTCTCGACAAGGGGATTCTCCGCGATTCTGCCGGGAGCTTTTACACAAGTATTACATTTGTCGACTCTTGAGACTGATATAAAGGTACAGGAAGCGAAACCTCAATGGAGAGACAATTATTATGAGTCTGACGATTGGCAAGCATACTGTGACCTGGCCCCTGATTCAAGGCGGGATGGGCGTGCGGGTTTCTGGCGCCGGTCTTGCCGGTGCCGTAGCGCGCAGCGGTGGCGTCGGCCTGATCGCTTGTGCCGGCATCGGCATCAACAGCCCACACTATAATGGCCGGAACTATTTCAGCGCCGAACCACTGGCGATCAAGGACGAGCTGGCCAAGGCCCGTGCCCTGGCTCCGCTGGGAATTATCGGCGTTAATGTCATGGTGGCGACAACCAACTACGAAGATAACGTCCGTGCTGCCTGTGAAGGCGGGGCACAGGTGATTGTCTGTGGCGCTGGGCTACCGATGAATCTCCCCGGTCTCACCACTGACTGGCCCGATGTCGCCCTGATCCCCATCGCCTCATCGCTGAAGGCCGCGGAGTTGGTGGCGCGCAAATGGAAGAAAGCCTATGATCGCCTGCCGGATGCCGTGGTCGTTGAGGACCCCGACACCGCCGGTGGCCATCTTGGCGAGAAGCTGGAGAATATCGGCAACGGGACTTACGATCAGTACGAAACCGTGCGCCAGATCAAGCAGCACTTTGTCGACGTGTACAATACCGTGGTTCCGGTGATCGCCGCCGGCGGCATCTGGGACCGCGCCGATGTTGAATATGCTCTTGCGCAAGGGGCTGATGGTGTCCAGATGGCGAGCCGTTTTGTCTGCACCGTCGAGTGCGACGCCGCCGACGCCTTCAAACAGATGTACCTCGATGCGCGGCCTGAAGATATCGGTCTGATCATGAGCCCGGCCGGTCTCCCCGGACGTGCCATCCTCTCCAATATCGAAGGGGTCCGCAGTCGTGATCGCGACCTCGGCATCCGCTGCCCATCCAACTGTCTGAAAAAATGTACCTACAAGGAGAGCGGCGAGCGTTTCTGCATCGTGCACTCTCTTGACCGGGCCCAGCGCGGTGATGTTGAGACCGGGATCGTCTTTTGTGGCACCAACGCCTGGAAAGCTGATCATATTGAGACCGTCGCCGATGTGTTCGAGGAGCTGTTCGGCGCCGAATCAGCAGCGAAGTCGGCAGTCAGCGCCTGACGGCTACGGCAAAACAGCTAAAGTACAATAAGGAGGGGCGGTCCGGCAGCGGTTCGCCTCTCTTGCTTTCAGCCAAATGCATCGACCACATAGTGCACAAAAGAGAGCAAGACCAGGCAGGCTGTCTGACACAAAGCCAAAAAAGCACAAAGGGTTGCGTCTATAAAAGATTTTTTTGCTGTTTCTGGTGACTTTGTAGCTTTGTGTGAGGCCGGTCTTTGGGGTGTGTTTTTGCCTCCTCTGTGTCCTCTGTGGTGAGTGCATTTCCCGTCTGGATAACTGTGCCGCCATGCTTGTCTTTTCGGGCACAGCTGGTGTATATTTTGCGAATTGCCCGTCAACCTGCAACAAGGAGCCCGTGTATGGCCAACCCGAATGCGGAGTTTATCCCGAAATGGATCGCCTGGGAATCGACCCAGCGTTGTAATCTGAATTGTGTCCACTGCCGTTGCTCGTCCGATATGAGTGCTGCGGCCGGCGATTTCAATACACAAGAAGCGTTCAAGCTCATCGACGATATCTGCGAAGTCAGCCAGCCGGTGATGGTGCTGTCCGGCGGTGAGCCGCTGCTGCGCGCCGACATCTTCGACATCGCCCAGTACGGTACCAGCAAGGGTCTGCGCATGTGTATGGCGACCAACGGCACCCTGATTACCGATGAGGTCTGCGCCAAGATGAAGGCGGCCGACATCAAGATGGTCTCACTGTCGCTCGACGGTTCCACCGCCGCCATCCACGACGACTTCCGTTCCTGTGTCGGTGCCTACGAAGGCGTCATCCGTGGCGCCGAGACCTTAAAGCGTAACGGCATCAAGTTCCTGGTCAACTCGTCGTTTACCAAGCGTAACCAGCACGATATCGCCGCCACCTTCAAGGTCGCCAAGGCGATCGGGGCGACCGCCTGGTACATGTTTATGATCGTCCCCACCGGTCGCGGCGAAGATATTATGAGCGAACTGATCAGTGCTGATGATTACGAAGAGATTCTCGCCTGGCACTACGAGCAGGAGAAGGGTGAGGATGATATTCTCATGCGCCCGACCTGCGCGCCGCACTACTACCGTATCGTCCCGCAGATGGCCAAGGCCGAAGGGGTCGACTTCAAGCGCCGCTCGTTGACCTTCTCCACCGGCGGTGGCAAGGGGTGTATCGCCGCCCAGACCATCTGTCTCATCGATTGCTTCGGCAACCTGAAGCCCTGTTCCTACTTCCACTCCTCGGTCGGCAACGTCAAACAGATCCCGTTCAAGGAGCTCTGGTACAACTCCAAGACCTTCAACGATCTGCGTGATTTCAAGAAGTACACCGGCAAGTGCGGCGAGTGCGAGTTCATCAACGTCTGCGGCGGTTGCCGCGCCCGCGCCGATGCCGTCTACGGCGACTACATGGCCGAAGAACCGTTTTGCAATTACATCCCCAACCGCACCCGCAAGCGGATGGAAAAAGAGGCGGCCGAGCTGGCGCCGAAGAAATAAATCCAAATCCCCCCTGCCCCCCTTTGCAAAGGGGGGTATCCTCTCCCTCCCCCTTTGCAAAAGGGGGATCGAGGGGGATTTCATTATCCGACAGGAGGCACATCAAGATGTCACAAGAATACCCCTTCATCAAGGCCTGCTGGGGCCAGCCGACCGAATATGTCCCCGTTTGGCTGATGCGTCAGGCCGGCCGTTACCTGCAGTGCTACAAGGATGTCCGCGCCAAGGGCGGCGGTACGTTCCTCGATCTGTGCAAAGATCCCGAGCGCGCTGCCGAAGTTACTATCCAGCCCATCGACATCCTCAATGTCGATGCTGCGATCCTCTTCTCCGACATCCTCACCCCCATCGAGCCGATGGGGATGGCCCTCGACTTCGTCCCCGGTCCGGTTTTTGAAAAACCGATCCGCACCGCCGCCGATGTCGATGCCCTGATCGTCCCCGAAGACATGGCTAAGGCGGTTCCCTATGTGCCGGCGATTCTCAAGCGCCTGCGCACCGCCTTCGAGGGGCGCGTGCCCCTCATCGGCTTCGGCGGAGCACCCTTCACCCTCGCCTGCTACATGGTCGAAGGGCACGGCAGCAAGGATTTTGCCGCCCTCAAGCAGATGATGTATGCCGATTTTCCCCTTTATGACGCCCTGATGCAGAAGATCACCGAGATGGATCGGCGCTATCTCAACATGCAGATCGATGCCGGCGCCGAGGCGATTCAGATCTTCGACACCTGGGGCGGCTTGCTGGCGCCGCACGACTTCGAGCGCTACATCCTCCCCTACGTCAAGCAGCTGATCAACGGCCTCAAGCGCGACGGTATCCCGGTCATCTACTTTGTCAAGAACGGCGGCACCATGCTCGAACTCGTCAAGGAAGCCGGCGCCGATGTCGTCGGTCTCGACTGGCACGTCAATCTCGGCAAAGCTCGCGACATCCTCGGCCCCGAGGTTGCAGTGCAGGGGAATCTCGATCCGACCGTCCTTTACGCGCCGAAGGCGTATATCGAGAAAGAAGTGCAGCGCATTCTTGACGAGAACGCCGGCCGCCCCGGCTTCATCTTCAATCTCGGCCACGGCATCCTGCCGACAGTGCCGCCGGAGAACGCCATTCACATGGTCGAATGCGTCCACCGTTTGAGCGGCAAGAAATAAGCGTCTTTCCGTAGGGGCGAATCATTATTCGCCCCTACCGACCCTATCCCCATGAAGACAAATTCTTCAGCCACCGCCCTCGTCGTCCTCAACATGGGCGGCCCTGACTCCCTCGCTGCTATCCAGCCCTTCCTTTACAATCTCTTCTCCGACCGCGAGCTGATCCAGTTGCCGGCAGGAAGGCTGCTGCAAAAGCCCTTTGCCTGGCTGATCTCACGGCTGCGCACCCCGAAGGTGCGCGAGAACTACCGGATGATCGGCGGCAAGACGCCGCAGCTGCGCTGGACGACTCTGCAGGCGGAGGGGATTGCCACGGCCCTCGGGCCAGAGGTGCGCCCTTATGTGGCGATGCGTTACTGGCATCCCCGCGCTGACGCCACCGTGCAGCAGATGGCCAAAGACGGTATCACGCACGCGGTCGTCCTCTCCCTTTATCCCCACTACACCGGCGCCACCAGCGGCAGCAGCATTGTCGACTTCCAGCGCGCCGTCGCCAAATACCATCCCACCCTGAAGTTGACGATCATCAGCCAGTGGTACGACTGGCCGGGCTATCTCGACGCCCTCGCCAACCGGGTGCAGGAGAGTCTGGAGACTTATCACGAGCTGATGCGCGACGAAGTCCAGATCCTCTTCTCCGCCCATGCCCTGCCGCAGAAGTTCATCGACCGCGGCGACCCCTACCTCGACCATGTCCTAGCCACGGTGCGCGGCGTTATGGAGCGGGTCGGCGAACGCCCCTGGCAGCTCGCCTTCCAGAGCCGCAGCGGCCCGGTACAGTGGATGGAACCGGGGACGTTAGAGACTCTCGACAATCTCGCCGCCGCAGGACACCGCGCCGTCCTTCTTGTTCCGGTCTCCTTTGTCTCCGACCATATCGAAACCCTGGTCGAGATCGATGACGAGTTTGCCCGCCACGCCCACAGCCACGGCATCACCGAGTTCGGCCGCACCGCCTCCCTCAATGACCAGCCGGACTTTATTGCCGCCATGGCGGCGCTGGTCCGGCGCGAGTGGCAAGGACAATCATGAACTGCCGGATCTGCGCCAGCGAGTTCGATCCGACCGCCCCCTTGAACGACCCGGCCGCCGAGATGGGAGATTTTATGGCCGGCGAGATCTATCACGACCGCGGCGAGCTCTGCCCGCAGTGCCTTGCTAACCGCGGCCGTTTGACGATGATGTACTGCCGCGAGTACGATTGAACGCGTTTCTGTCGATTCCTCGTAACCAGGAGAAAATCCGATGAGCGATCTCCTCAACACTCCCCCCGACTGCGCCGCCCTGGCCCACCCCTGCTCCGGCATCAGGATCATCGTCAC
>DDWE01000031.1 GCA_002345625.1 Desulfuromonadaceae bacterium UBA2294
CTACCTGAAACGGATGCGCGAGCACACGGGTAGCCGGGTGATCTACGCCCGCAACGCTGCCCGTCAGGTGGTCGCCTCCCTCGGTGAAAAGCGGGGTGTCGGTGTCCTGATCGACCACCACATGACCCCGAAAAACGCGGTTCAGGTCCCCTTCTTCGGACGACTGGCCTGGACAACGCCGATCATCACCCAGATCGCCATGAAACGGCAGATTCCGGTGGTCGCCGCTTTCTCCTACCGCACACCGGATTTGCGTTATAAAGTAGAAATTGCGCCACCGATATTCCTTGAAGGAGAGATGACCGAAGAGAATATCCGTGCCAACACCGCCTTGTTATCAGCAAAAATCGAAGCGGCGATCCGCAAGGAACCGAGCCAGTGGTTCTGGGTCCATCGCCGTTGGCGGGTCAGCTAAGGTCTAAAAATACACTGACACTTTGGGTACAGATCAAGTCTGATTCTTACGGGTCGGATTTGGCTCAAAAAGGTTGGCTTCAGGGTTTCTCTGATCTGTGTTTATCCGATTTGATCCGTGTCCCATTCCAGCTTTTGATAGAGCCAGATGACATACAACACACAGTGGAAACATGATAACCGAACACCCCCCCCTGCACATTGTCCTTATCGAACCGGAGATCCCGCCAAACACCGGTAATGTCGCCCGCCTCTGTGCCGCGACCGGCACCGTGCTGCATCTGGTCGGCCCTTTGGGCTTCTCCATCGACGACAAGCACCTCAAGCGCGCCGGGCTCGATTACTGGCCACACGTCAACCTGCAACGCTGGGACGATTTCGCCACCCTGCAAGCTGCCTACCCGAACGGACGATTCTGGTACACGACTAAAAAAGCGACGACCGCCTACACGGCGGCCGTTTATCATCCCGGTGATTTTCTTGTCTTCGGCAAAGAGACCAAGGGCCTGCCCGACGGACTCCTGACCGACAGCGCCCGGACCATCCGCATCCCGATCAAAAACCCTGCCGTGCGCAGTCTCAACCTCTCCACCGCCGCCGGGATTATTCTGTATGAAGCCTTGCGTCAGACCGGAGCCCTGGTCGATCAATCCGGCTGAATTCGCCCGACCACCTGTTTCTCAAAAGCCAGCAACCACATTTTGGTCGCCACCCCGCCCCCACCAGAGTAACCGACCATCGCACCATCACCACCGACAACACGATGGCAAGGGATGATCAGCGGCAGAGGGTTGATCGCCATGACCCGGCCAACAGCACGTGCCGCCCGTGGTTTTCCGACGAAAGCGGCAAGTTCGCCATAGCTGATTGTCGTCGCCATCGGTATCGTCTGCAGGCTGGTCAACACCTGTTGAGTAAACGGTGTCAAACCGGATAGATCAAGCGGAAGGTCGAAGCAGGTTCGCTCGCCAGCGAAATAAGCCTGTAACTGGATCGCCGCAGCGCGTAAAATCGGACCGGTGTCTGTCGATTCAGGACCAGTACATGAAGAATCGGGGCCAATCTGTAACCGGCAGAGGCCACGACAGCCGGCCGTCAGCAACAGTCGGCCGAGGGGAGAGTCCATTTCACAGGTTGACAGATCCATTCACCGCTCTCCTTGCTGTTCCTGCGCCGGCTGTTTGCGCCGCAACAGGGCACGCGCCTCCTCCAGCAATGGCACATGGCAAAGATGGCAGACGACGGAATAGGTCACCACTCCGGAGAACACCGCTGCCAGCAGTACAGCACCATTTCGCAACCGCTGGTGTGTGTTGGCCCAATCGCCACCCTGCAAAACCAGCCAGACCACCACACTCATCAGCATCAGGGCTGGCAGGATCCGCAACGCATAACGGGTCAGCCCGACCAGACCAAGGTTGCCAAGCCGGCGACGTAACAGGATTAACAGCAGCAAGGCATTGAACAGCGAAGACAAGGTCAAGGCCAGGGCAAGGCCCAGATGGGCCAATGGGCCCATAAACAAAAGGCCGAGCACAATATTGACCAACAAGGTCCAGAACGAGACCCAGACCGGCGTTCGTGTGTCCTGCAGGGCGTAGAACGCCGGCACTATAATCCGACTGGCGCCGACGCAGAGCAGTCCTGGTGCGTACGCCGCCAACGCCAACGCTGACTGATGGACCGCCAGCTGGGTGAATTCCCCACCGAGAAAGAACAGGCTATAAACCGGCTCGGCACACAGGACCAGACCGATCGTTGCCGGCAGAATCAGCAGCAACAACAGTTCAAATGCAAAATGCAAAGATGCGCGAAAGCCGGCTTCATCGTTTTGATTGAGTTGGCGGCTCATGGACGGCAGGACCGCCTGCGCCAGAGAGGCAATGACGATCCCTTGCGGAAACTCAAACAGACGTTGGCCGTAGTACAGCCAGGAGACGCTCCCCTGCGGCAGAAATGAAGCCAGCAGCCGGGAGACGACAACATTAATCTGGTAAATGGCGACTCCGGCAACACCGGGTAGCATCAGTCGGACTATGCGCCGAACTGCGGCATCGGCAAAAGAGAAATTGAGCCGGGGGCGATACCCCAGGCGCCAGAGCTGCGGCAACTGCAGCGCAAGTTGCAGCACCCCACCCAGCAGAACACCAAGGGCCAGGGCTGTCACCGGTGTGGTGAACATCGGTGCCAGCAACAGGGCACTGGCAATCATCGACAGATTAAGGAGTACGGGGGAGAATGCCGGCAGGAAATAGTGTCCACGGACATTGAGGATTCCGGTACAAAGAGCCAACAGGCTGACGAACAGGATATAGGGAAACATCAAACGGTTGAGACTATCCGTCAGAGCCAATTTACCGGGAACCGACTCAAATCCGTAACCGATCGCCTGCACCAGCAGGGGTGATCCGGCAATCCCGACGACGGTGACCAGCAGCATCACCAACAGCAACAGGGTCCAGCAGATACTGGCAACGCGTTTCGACTCCTCCTCCCCCTGTAACTGATAGACAGCGGTATAGGTCGGGACAAAGGCGGCGGTCAATGACCCTTCGGCGAAGAAACGGCGCAGCAGATTAGGCAGGGTAAAAGCCATAAAAAAAGCATCAGTGACCATCCCCGCTCCGAAGACGCGAGCGACGACAATGTCACGGAGCAGGCCGGCGACCCGGCTGAGCATGGTCGCCGCCCCGAGACTGCCGACAGCGCGGCTGATCTGCTGTTTTTCCAGCATTTACGCTCCAGAGCCGATACAATTAAGGATTAATTAAGATTAATTCGGCTTGGCATTAATGAATAACTCCACAATTACGTATACTTGCGAATTAACATTAGTTTATTTTTAACTTGACTCACGCCACCTATGGTGCTATTTATTACGCGCTGAATCTAACTGCACCCACGAACCAGGAGGAAGAACGTTGGCTAATCACAAATCTGCACTGAAGCGCAACAAACAGAACGCGGTGCGTCAAGCCCGCAACACCCATATCCGTTCGACCATGCGTACCTACGTCAAGCAGGTTCGTGAAGCGGTTGCCGGCGGCGATGCTGAAGTTGCCAAAACGACTTTACTGCGCGCCATCTCCTACATCGACAAGGCGGCAACCAAAGGTGTGATCCATAAAGCGACTGCAAGTCGCAAAATCTCGCGCCTGAACAAACTGCTCAACACCCTCGACGCCTGATAAAATTCGCGCCGAAAGCGTTTCAGAAAGGGGCCATTGGGCCCCTTTTTGCATTTCGGATCAACCGTAATAGATTAGTGCAATAACCTTTTTTGAAACAATAACTTATTGAGCGATCACTATGCCCCTGCACTCTACTCAGGCAGACGCGCAATATCCAGCAGTAACTGCTCAAGCAGTGCCGCCGGACTCCCTCCACTCGACTTCAACGCCAGATCGGTCGCCAACAACCGTTCGAAAGTACTTTTAAACTGCCGGCGGCCGAACAGGCGCGCTTGAGACATCAGTCCATCAACAAAATACGGATTGATACCGATACGACGCGCCAAGTCGGTCCGTGCCACCCCCTCGTCAAGCAGTTCGCGGGTCATCCAGAGTTGCCGAAAATGACGGGTGAGCATCGACAGGATGACCAGAGGCACGATTCCCTCAGCCAGTAACCGGCCCAGCAACCGCAACGCTTCCCCAACCTGACGCTGACCGATGGCGTTGGTCATATCGAAGATGCTGTCAGTGCGGGTATCGGAAACAATCTGCCGCACGTCTTCAACGTCAATCAAGCCGCCGTCACCAACATACTGCATCAGCTTATCCAACTCACCCACCACCTCCTGCAAGGTGGCACCACAGCGACGGGAAAAAAGGGCCAGGGCATCTTCGGTCAACTGAAAGTTGCGACCGGCGACATAGTCACGCACAAAGGCCGGAAGTTGATTGTCATAGAGGCGCTTGTATTCGACCAGTGCACCATGTTTGGCGAATTGTTGAAAAAATTTTTTCCGTTTATCGATCTTCTCCCCGACCAACAGCAGAATACTCTCCGGCACCGGATCTTCAATATAGGCCTGCAGCGTTTCGAGGTCAGAAGCCGACAGCTTGTCCGCATTGCGTAAAACAACCAGTCGTCGATCAGCGAAGACCGGAAAGGTGCGCAGGCTATCGATCAGGGTCTCGATGGGGATATCGCGTCCGTGCGCGACCTGCAGGTTGAAATCCTGAGCATCAGGGGGGATGGTGGCGGTGATCTGACCGACGGCCTGATCAACAAAAAACTGTTCGGGTCCATAAAGGTAGACCAGAGGTGGCACTTTGTTGCCGCGGATTGTTTTACCCAATTCAGCCGGGGTCATGGTCACTCCTAAAAATCGGACGCGATCTGGTAGGAGAGATCTTCTGCAAGGCGTTCGGCGACCTGCTGTTGTGCCTGGCGCTCAAAATCGGCCTGAAGCATGAGGTCAGCATTCGCCAGAAATTCAGCAGAGCGCAACAATTCGCCACGCCACAAAATCCGCCCGTCGCGCGAACGCTGCAGTTGTGCTTCTATCTTCATATTCAACCGGTACTGTTGTGGCTGGTCAAGTGCGTCGTATGCTGAGGCCTTGATGTAATAGCTGTTTATTTTACCCGAGAGGACGGCATCATACTCAGCGCTGGATGACTGCAAGCGTAATTCGGGAATGCGCAGGAGACGCCTGACCACATTCTCGGTGACAACATTCTCCAGATAAGGTTCAGTGGTCCGGTTTTCAAACAAGGCAACGTGGAGCGTCTTTATGTCATGGGGCAAATGTTCAGGATCGCTTAACAGACCGTAACCACAGCCGGTCAGCAGCAATATCAAGCAGATCGTAACGAAGCGACACCTCATGCGACGACCACGTTGACCAGGCGGCCTGGGATAACAATCACTTTACGCACCGTCTGATCGGCAAGAAATCGGGCGACATTTGGATCAGCGAGTGCCGCAGCACGCACCCCTTCATCATCAAGCCCGGCCGGAACGGTCACCTTACCACGCACCTTGCCATTAACCTGAACGATAATCAGCACATCATCCTGCACCAGCGCTGCGTCTTCCCAAACCGGCCAGCTGCCGGTGGCCAGACGCTCAGCATAGCCGATCTGGCTCCAGAGTTCTTCGGCGATATGCGGCACGAAGGGGGTCAACAACCGGACCACCGCCTCAATCGCCTCGCGAAACACGGAGGCATGCTCAGCGCGTTGATCAAAGGTATAAATCGCATTGACCAGCTCCATAATTGCCGAGATGGCGGTATTGAAATGAAACCGGCCATCGATATCTTCCGTGACCTTCTTGATCGTGCGATGCGTCATCCGGCGCAGATCACGACCAGGCCCGTTAGCGCTGGTGGCAACCGGAACCGAACGAATCAGGTCAAGATTGTCATAAACCATACGCCAGACCCGGTTCAGGAAACGATAACAGCCTTCGACGCCCTGCTCGTTCCACTCAAGATCCTTCTCAGGCGGCGCCGCAAAGAGTGAAAAGAGCCGTGCGGTGTCGGCGCCAAAACGTTTAATCAGATGATCAGGGTCGACAACATTCTTCTTCGACTTGCTCATCTTCTCGTTGCGCCCGGAGACAGCCGGTTTGCCACATTTGCTGCAGGTCTCGCCATTCACCTCTTCCGGATAAAGCCAGCCATGTTCAGCGCACGACTTGGTCTCCATGCAGACCATCCCCTGAGTCAACAGGTTGGTAAAAGGCTCATCCACATTCATATAACCGAGATCGCGCAGGACCTTGGTAAAGAAGCGGGCATAAAGTAGATGCATCACGGCATGTTCGACACCGCCGATATACTGATCCACCGGCAGCCACTGCTCGACCCGTTGACGATCAAGGGGACCATCAGTGAAGTCGGGGCACGCATAGCGGGCGAAATACCAGGAGCTCTCGACGAAGGTATCGAAGGTGTCTGTCTCCCGGCGCGCAGCAGCACCGCACTTTGGACACGCGGTGTGAACAAAAGAGTCAACCTGCGCTAAAGGGCTCCCCCCTTCACCGGTAAAAACAATGTCAGTGGGCAATAAAACCGGCAAGTCTTTCTCAGGCACCGGCACGACACCACAGGCATCGCAATAGATGACCGGAATCGGGGTGCCCCAGTAACGCTGCCGGGAGACACCCCAGTCCCGTAGACGGTAGTTGATACTGCGCGTCCCGATGCCATCCTGGTCAAGAACGTCGGCAATGGCTTCTTTCGCCGCCTCATTATCGAGCCCATCAAAACGTCCAGAGTTGACCATCTTCCCGGGGCCGGTCCAGGCCTCAGGCATGGTCTCGGGTTGCAACTCGTCACCCTCCGGCTGAATCACCACCACCATGGGCAGGTCATATTTGCGCGCAAATTCAAAATCACGCTGATCGTGGGTCGGGACCGCCATAACCGCGCCCGTTCCATAGCCCATCAGAACGAAATTTGCCGCAAAAATGGGCATACGGCGACCGCTGACCGGATTGACACAATAGCTGCCGGTGAAGACACCTTCTTTTTCGACCTCTTCACCAGGGTGCTTATCACGTTCCTGTATTTTAAGTTTGTGTAAAAAGGCGTCCATGGCCGGACGCTGTGCATCAGTGACCAGACCGGCCAGCAAAGGATGTTCCGCGGCCAGGCTCATAAAGGTGGCGCCGAATAGAGTATCCTGGCGAGTGGTGAAGACCCGGATATGGCCATGACCCGACTCTAGCGGAAAATCGACTTCGCAACCGGTGCTGCGCCCGATCCAGTTACGCTGCATGGTCAGCACCGATTCCGGCCAACCGGTCAAGGCATAAGTACCGTCAAGAAGCTCCTGTGCATAATCAGTAATCCGGAACGACCACTGGTCAAGTTCCTTTTGGGTGACCTCACTGCTGCAACGCCAGCACTCTCCATCCTCAACCTGTTCGTTGGCTAATACGGTCTGACACGAAGGGCACCAATTGACTGCTGAGCTCTTCTTGTAGGCAAGTCCCCGTTCCAGCATCTGCAGAAAAATCAGCTGCTCCCAGCGATAATATTCGGGTGTGCAGGTAGCAAATTCACGATCCCAGTCGTAGGAGAAGCCCATGCGCTTAAGCTGCACGCGCATGTTGTCAATATTTTCAAACGTCCACTTGGCCGGATGGGTCCCGTGTTGGATGGCGGCATTCTCCGCCGGCATACCGAAGGCGTCCCAACCCATGGGATGCAGAACATTGAAGCCTTGCATTGCCTTGAAGCGCGCAACGACATCGCCGATGGAGTAGTTCCGCACATGCCCCATGTGGATACGTCCGGAAGGGTACGGAAACATCTCCAGCAGATAGTATTTCGGCCGACCCGTAGCGTCATCGGCCCTGAATGCCTTTTCATCTTCCCAGACTTTTTGCCACATCTTTTCAATAGGCGCGGCATCGTAACGCTCTTGCATGCAATCCACCCAATTTTGTTATAAACACCGATACCGGCAGTTGCCGGTATCGGTGTCGAATCGTTGTCGGACAGGTACGGCACCGGAAAGGGAGTGCCTACCCATAAACCGGGGCATTGTCCCGGTTATTTCTCTCTGTAGGTAATCCGGCCGCGACTCAGGTCGTAAGGCGACAGTTCCACCGTGACCCGATCACCGGGAAGAATCCGGATATAGTATTTACGCATTTTGCCGGAAATATGGGCCAGCACAACATGACCATTGTCCAGCTTGACCCGAAACATGGCATTGGGCAGTGGCTCAATAACCTCACCCTCAACTTCAATCGCTTCTTCTTTAGCCAACGAACGTCTCCTTGTGAAGTTCGCGTAACGACACGAACGAAAAACCAGAACTTCAGATGTTCAACAGTCGACGTGCGACCTCGATGATCTTGATGGTCTGGATCGGTTTGGTAATGTAATCATTGGCGCCGATGGCCATGGCCCGCTCCTTGTCCTCGTTCGCCCCTTCCGTGGTGATGATCACGATCGGAACGTCCTTGTAGTTCGGGTCATTACGGACCAGGCTGACCAGTTTGAGGCCATCCATGATCGGCATGTTGATGTCGGTCAGGATCAGATCAAACTTTTCAGTTGAAATCTTCTTCAGACCGTCAACGCCATCATTCGCTTCAACGATGTTGAGACCACGTACCCGTTTAAGGGCAAAGACGATCAACTGGCGCATTGTCGGTGAATCTTCAACTACGAGCACATTATATGTCGACATGGAACCCTCCGTCGTTTACTTGGTCATCAAATCAATAAAGCCCTGAATCGTGTTGAGCTTGCGCTCGGACTCCGTGTAGAGCTTGGAAGAGAAAATTGCCGTTGCGGCGTGACCGGCAAGCAAGGTAAACAGCTCGTAGTCAACGTCGTTGAATTTCTCTTTCTGCACCAGCAGCTTGTAAATAACGATCACCCCGATCACATGTTCCTTGATCTTCAGGGGAATACAGACAACAGGGTGGTGAAAATCGCGCTCATAGCCTTCGAGTTCATCGATGAAATAGTTTTCACCGGTCTTTGCCATACGGCCGATGATCCCCTCACCCAGTTCGAAGGTGGGGATCTCTTTATTTTCGAGTCCTTCACTGGCAACAGCCTGCAAACGGTTGGTTTTTTCGTCGAGAAGCAGAATCGAAAACTCCTCGGCCCCAATGAGGTTGATGACAATTTCGAGAATAACCTGCAGGACTTCCTTGAAATCAAGCGTTGAGTGCAACTGATATGAGGCGATATAAAGATTCGCCAGCATGTTGTTTTCATTTTCTATCTCAACGTAACGATTGGCGAAGTCAATATTTTCCGCCTCAACGTGCTTGATCCGACCAAGGATTTCCTTTTTCTCCATCTCAAGTTTTTCGATCTTTTTGAGGAGCTCTTCCGAGGGTGCACCGGCGGAAGATGCGTGGAGATGTTGCAACTGTTGTTCAATTTCAAGATTCTGGTAACGCAGGCGTTCGTTCTCCTTGAGCAGATCGTGGGTAAATTCTGCCCCCTTCTTGAACACCTGGAGAAACTCCTCGGCCCGATTTTGTTGATCCTTATCGTGATCCGTCATAAATCCGCTCCCGTTGTCGATATCTAATTTAACGGTCAATCCTAACAGTCTCGTGAGAAAATTTCCACCATTTACAGCAGGCAGCTAAAATCCGCATTCACGTAAGATTTCGTCACAAACGACGTCCATTGGCAAGATGCGATTGACCATACCGGTGGCGATCGCCTCTTTCGGCATGCCGAAAACCACACTGGTCTCCTCGGCTTCCGCAAAAATCTTGCCTCCATGTTGATGAATTTTGCGGGTGCCTGCAGCACCGTCATTTCCCATGCCCGTCAAGACGACACCGAGCAGTCGCGACTCGAAATGTTCAGCAGCTGAGCGGAACAGGTGATCAACCGACGGCACATAGCGCTGGCCAATCTCCGGTTCGCGGACATGGGCATACACAGCATCACCGCGGCGGCGAAAAGTCAGATTCGCTCCACCGGGTGCGATCAAAACCCGGCCAGGGAGCAGTTCATCGCCGTTTTCAGCCTCTTTGATATCAAGTGCCGAGAATTTATTGAGACGATCAGCAAAAGCACGGGTAAAGCCCGGAGGCATATGTTGGGCAACGGCGAAACGTATCGGCAAAGGCTGCTGAATAGCCGAAAAAATCGACTGCAACGCCGGCGGCCCTCCGGTCGAAGCGCCGATCATCACGACATCGATGCCCCGGCTGCCGGGTTCAAGGGGCAGACTGGACTGTGCGCGCCGACGGCTCGGCGCCGGGCCATCCCCGGAGGCACGGCGCAACACTTTGCCCATGTCGGTACCGACAATCGCCAGCACTTTTTCATGCAGGTCATTACGAATATTGAACAGTTCCGGAGAAATTCGCGCCGTCGGCTTGGGGATAAAAGTCACCGCGCCGAACTCCATCGCCCGAAATACATTCTCATCCTCGGAGCGAGCAGAGACCACAATGACCGGAACCGGCCGATTCTGCATCAATATGCGCAGCACCGTAAAGCCGTCCATACGCGGCATTTCAAGATCGAGGGTGATCAGATCCGGCTTGAGGTCGATGGCTTTGCGCAAGGCCTCCTCACCATCACAGGCATAATCGATCACCTTGACATCCGGAATCTCTTCCAGCATGCGGATGATGGTCCGTCGATTATAGGCAGAGTCGTCAACTACCAGGACACGAATCATGGTGGGTTCCAAATCATAGGGAGAAACCGGCCGACGCTGCCGGCTTCTGATAGACCATATCATTGACGAAATGTCGCAAAGCAAAGGTATTGGTGACGTTCATCAAGGATTCGGAGTGCCCCAGCAGAAGAAACCCTTCGGGACGCAGGCGCTGGTGAAAGCTTTCGATGACTTTTTTCTTGGCCTGCAAATCGAAGTATATAATAACATTACGACAAAAAATCAGGTCCATGCGTCCGAGCAGCGAGACCCGTGGCGCGTCAAATAAATTGAGATGACTGATTGTCACCAGGTTGCGAACCGCATCACTGATACGGTGCTTGTCCTCTAGCGGAGTAAAGTGACGACGGATAACATCAGCGTCGGTGGAGCGGAAAGATGACGCCCCATACACGCCCTTGCGGGCAATTTGCAGAACCCGGTGACTGATATCCGTCCCGACGATCTCCACCTGCCAACCTTCAACCAACTGGGGACGATCAAGAAGAAGCATAGCGATCGTATAAGGCTCTTCGCCTGTAGAACAGCCGGCACTCCAGATACGCAATTTTTTCTCGTCACCGGCCGCCTTTTTGCGGGCAATAATTTCAGGCAGAATTTCATCGGTAAAGGTCCGCAACTGAAAATCTTCACGGAAAAAATACGTCTCGTTGGTTGTGACAATATTAATGACTTCGTTAAGCTCCTGATCTTTGACCTTATTATAGCGCAGCAGGTAATAGTAATCCTTGAAGTTGTCCAGCCGATGAAACTGCAGACGCTTGCCCAGACGTCGTTCGAGAAGGAACTTGGAGTCTTCGCTAAAGCTGATCCCGCAATGCTGGTAAATAAAGTCGCGCAGCAAACGGAACTCTTCATCGTTCATCGGAATTTCGGGTGCAGAAAAGAGCATGGACCCTCAGTTTTCTTCAACTTGCTGCAAATGCAGCATGAGAATCTGCAATTCCTGACGAACAAAATCATCGACCTCTTCACCGATCATCTGCTCCAGCTCCACAATGCATTCCGGACCCTCGATCTCGGCCAGAATCCGGGCAAAATGTAACCGGACGTCGGCGTGCGAATGGCCGAGTAACTGTGCGCGGCACTCCTTGAGCCAGCTGCGATCCGGCGCCCATTGCAACAAGCCCAGGGCGGCCGAAACCACTTCATCATCACGATGCGTCAGCGCATGGCGGGCATAGTCAGAAATCCGTTCCGGCACCATCTGCTCAAGCGTCTCCAAAGCGGCGATGCCGACCAGACCGACCGAGTCAGCTAAAGCGCCAGCAACGACCGTTTCTGCATCCGGACCGGACAGGCACCCGAGAGAACGAACCGCTGCCGCCCGAACCCACATATCTTCATCCTGTAACGCTAATTCCAGGGGTTTGACCGCCTGTGTGTCTCCACTCTGTCCCAGCGCGCGGGCCGCCAGCGCCCGGACTTCGCTCTCCTCATCCGTCAGGGCCAGCATCAGCACCGGCAGCAATGACGAGCCGCCCTTCCCTTCAATCGCCCTGATTGCAGCACTTCGGACTTCTGACGATTCATCCTTGATCGCAAAAGCGAGATGTGCGGCAATATCATCACCGTCAAGACGACCAATAACCGTGACAGCGTACATCCGCACCTGAGAGTCTTCATGCTCAAGTAATGGGGTAAGCGCACGCGTCAATTCGGGCCGGAATTGCGCCCCAAGGTGGCTTAATGCCTGGAGGGCCGCTTCCCGAACATCGACACTGTCATCCTCTAACGCTGCAACCAGTGGTGTCACAGCATCTTTCCCACCGACACGGCCCAGAGCCTGGACACAGGTCTGACGCAGTTCATCATCCTCGTCTGAGGCGCCCTGCATTACGAGTGCTGCAGCGTCAACGGCTTCAATTTCACCGAACACGTAGGCCAGGTAAGCCCGATCCGTGACAGAGACATCAGGCCAGACCCCGATCAGAGCCCCAATATCCGAGCGCCCCATAGCCATCAACGCGCTGACCGCTTCCATCCGCATTTCGCTATCGCTGGACAAAGTCAGCAACTGCCTGACGCTGCCTCGATCACCAAGGTGACCAAACAGGGCGATGGTTGCCTTGCGGACATCGGCATTACCGCATTCGAGCAGTGCGCTCAGCGTGTCTGACAGCGAACCGTCAATGCGGATTCTCTGGACTGTTTCGATCACTGTCTGCGCACGAGTGGAAAGACGGGCCAGAGCAAGCACTGCCGCTTCGCGGACGTTGCGCATTGCATCGCTAAGGCATTGAACCAGAAATGGCACTGCAGCCGCATCGCCAACACGGCCTAAACAATCGACCAACGCCTTACGTAACAAGCGATCGTCGGAAAAAACCAGCAGGCGCTCGGCAGGGACAAAAGCGTCAATCTGACCCAGAGACTCAAGAATGGTAAAACGTAACAAAAGATCGGGAGTCTCCATGGCGGCGAGCAGATCTGGGACGGCATCGACGGAACCGAGTCTTCCGAGATTTTCAGCTGCGGCAGCGCGGACATTACTGTCAGAATCACCCAGCGCGGCACGCAACGCCGGCACGCTCCTCTCGTCAGGAATGTTACCCAGAATATCGAGAATAAACTTACGCACATCATGATCCGGGGATTTTGCTTCAGCGATCAAACGTGGTACCGCCAAGCGCCCGAGACGGGTCAAAATCTCTACTGCAGTGTTACGCAGTCCGGCATTGTCGTCGGAGTACAAGCAGCGGATAACCTCAACGATCTGTCCATCTCCCGGCGGCAAACCCAGAAACATCTCTGTCGCCTCTTTGCGGATACGCCAGCTAATGTCTCCAAAGGCTGTATAGATCAGGGGCAGGAAATCCTTCAGGTCGCGACGGTCGAGCAGACGCAGGGCCGCCAGTCGCTCCTCCTCCTGAGCGGATTGTTGCATCTGCCTGAGCTTGTCCATCTCCTGGCTTGTGTTGGACATAAGAAACCCCTAGCGCCTTTGCTCTGCTTGTCGACGGGTAATAAAAGCGTCAAATTCCAGTTGCAGGACATCCTTCCCACCACAATCTTTAGGCGAATACCGTTCATTAAACAGTCGCCGTCCCTCTTCGATCTCTTTTTGTAAAACCTTATAAAAAGCGTTGTTGCGAATACCCGCTTCGACTTTATCCTGATTATACAGGGCAATATCCGAGACGATGTTCCGCGCCAGCCGATGAGCCTTTTCCAAAAGTTCACCGGACATGGCCGGCATGGTCTCGACCGCCTCTGCTTCGCGGATGCGGTCATTTAACTCCTCGGAATAGGCGCGATCGGCTGTCTCTTCCGCTGTCGAAACAGCTTGGGCCGCAACGACCGGTTCACGCGTCGACACCAGAACCGAGTTATCCAGAGGATGAGCATTCGTTGCCAGCTGATTGATCCGCGGGATCAGATCGCAAGCGATATGATGCTTTTCAATATAACCATCAGCACCATAAAGTGACGATGGCGTCCGTTTATAAGCCATTTTATTATAGACCGAAGAGAGCAGGATAATCTTCACATCGGCCAGGCCGGGACGGGTGCGGATTTTTTCGACGACCTCAAAGGCATACAGCCCCGGCAGGGCTACATCGACCAGTGCCACATGTGGCGGCTGCTCCTGCATCAACTGCAAGGCCTGTGTCCCCTCGTGACAGGATTGGCCCGTCATGCCGTGCTTTTCCAGTAATTCGCCAATCATTTCACAAAGGGAAACATCACTGTGCGCAACCAGTACGCGCACTCCACCGGAAACGGGGAGAGCGGTAGCAGGCGACACGTTAACCGCAAACACCTTCTGGCACTTCACACACTTAAGGGTAATTCGCTGTCCGCCAAACTTCTCCTGGTTCAGGCGAAAACGGGCGGCGCATGCGGGGCAAGACGTCATCATCCGGTTATGATTCACTTTCGAATTAGGCATGAAACAGTCGGGTGGCAGGAACCTCAGTCGTCTGCCGACTCACTGACAGCTTCCTGCAAGTTGTCACGAATGGTATCCAGATCTATTTTTTCATCACTGGAGAGTATTTTTTCCAGATGCATGATCATCACCAGTTCATCCTGCCGCTGGCACACTCCCAGAAAATAGTCGGTCCCGGCCCCCTTGATAAACCGCGGAGCAGGCTGTATTTCTTGCCGGGAATAGTTTTTGACTTCGGCAACTTCATCAACCATCAGACCGACAATCTTGCCGGCAAGAACGCATATCAGGATTCGGGCTTTGGTGTTGCCCTTTTTGATTGCCTGATCAAAACGCTTACGCAAATCGACAACAGGAATGACCGCTCCGCGCAGATTGAGCACGCCCTCAATAAACGCTGGCGCCTTCGGCACTGGCGTCAGTCTCTGTGGGCGGATAACTTCGCGAATACGCAAAATATCGAGGGCGTACATCTGCTCACCCACCCGAAAACAGGCAAGCTGGATCTCCTTGCGTGTCGCGTTTTCAGCTGGAGTTTCCTTATTCTCCGGCACACCGGAGGCTACGTCCATCAGTCCTTTGACCATATCAACTCAAAAACCTCTGGATGGTTTCTATCACCATGACCGACTTGAACGGTTTGGTAATATACCAGTCAGCACCGACCTTTTCACCACGCGCCATATCTTCACGGCTCTTTTTAGCGGTCAGCATGATCACCGGGATCGATTTTGTCTCCGGATTCTCCTTGATCCGCTGGCAAACCTCAAACCCGTCAATTTCCGGCAACATGATGTCAAGAAGCACCAGATCCGGACGCTCCTCGCGAATCGCATCGAGTGCCAGCTGGCCATTGAGAACTCCGCGCACATCATACCCTTTGGACGTCAAAAGGATGCTTTCAAGCTTGAGCAAGCTCTCTTCGTCTTCAACAATAAGGATCTTTTTCTTCACCATGGGAATCCCCTTTCGTGACTAGTTGACGAGCTCGGCGTTCATGACATGTGACAGGTGAAGCAGGATGAGCATACGCCCATCGATCCGGCCAACGCCCTCGACAAAATCCCGGTCGACCCCGGAAAGCACTGTCGGTGGCGGTTCAATTTTCGACAAAGGGATGTTGACGACCTGATTGATGCTGTCGACCAAAAAACCAGCGATCCGATCTCCGGTCTGACAAACGATAATTCGCGCCGTGGCCCCCATTTCAACCCGGCCGAGCTTCAGTCGCCCTTTCAGATCAAAGATCGGCACAATAATACCGCGCAATGAGATAATACCGCGAATGAACTCCGGAACGCGCGGGATATCTGTCACTTCCCGCGGCTTGATAATCTCGGTAATCGACTCGATGTCGAGAGCATATTCCTCGTCGCCCAATGTGAAGGTCAACCATTGCCTCTTCTGCGCGTCGGACTCTTCCTGCTTCCCCATCAACGCCTGAAGATAGATTTCTTCCGTCGCCAACTCCCCGGCCCCGCGAAAGGAGAACAGGGCCTCAATCGGATCGATCTCCACCGGCAGTGTTTTCCTGGGCGCCGACGGTTTCATCTTGACGGCAACCGGCGGCAACACTTCAGGCTCAGCGGCAACCGGTGCCGGAGGGGTTGCCGGTCGCGTCGGTCTGGGTGGCGGTGCAGCGGGAGCAACGTCAACCGGCACAACAGGGGTATCAGCCTCTGCCGGCGGTGTCCGTTTCTTTCCTGCTTTTTTACGAATCTCTACCAGATCCATCACGCTTCATTCCATTTTTTAGTTCATGTTCAGTTCAGCCATAACGGCTTGCATCACTGTCGTATCGATTTGGGCCAGGTCACGACCGTAGCCTTCAAGCAGGGCGAGCGTCGCCGCATGATTAATCTTCCGCGGGATGCCACCGGAATAGTTAAAAATTGCGTCCACCGCCGCAGACGAGAAGACGCCGGACTGGCCGCCGGCAATCGTCATACGGCAATCGAGATATTCTGCCGTCTCTTCACGGTCGAGTGGCTGCAGGTCATACTGCATACCGAAGCGTTGTCGAAGGGCTTCATAAGCCGAATGAGCCAGGCGCTTACGTAATTCTGGTTGTCCCATCAAGACGACGCTGATCAGATTCTGGTCATCGAGCTGAAAATTGGTCAGCAGCCGAATCTCGTCGAAGGTCTCTTTATGAGGGACCAGCTGTGCCTCGTCAACAATCAGGACCGGACAGACCCCCTCCTCATACAGCCGGTAAAGACAGGTGCCGATCTGTTCCAGTAAGTCGACACGGTAGCGTGGCGGATCATCGAGCCCGAGCCTGACCGCCAAAGAACGGAGAAACTCCATCGGCGACAGCCGCGGATTGATCAACAGCACGACCCGGTATGAGTCGTCCAGTTCATCAATCAGCGCCCTCGACAAGGTCGTCTTGCCACAACCGATTTCACCGGTCAGCAAGATGAGATCACGCTCTTCGACCGCATACACGAGACGCGACAGCGCCTCCTTGTGCTTGCGGCTCAGAAACATGAACCGGGGGTCCGGTGTTTTACTGAACGGGCGCTCATTGAGCCCGTAAAATTCCTCATACATTAACGTTGCTCTCCCCGCGCAAGGCTTCATTCATCAAGCCGCCGACATCGAGCACGAGAATCGTTTTCTGGTTACCTAGATCGGCAGCACCGGCAATCCCTTCAACAAAGGAGAGGGTACTGCCGAGAGACTTGATCACCACGTCCTGCTGGCCGAGAAGATCGTCAACAACCAGGCCGATCCGTTTTTCAGCGAGGCCGACAACGGCGACAAAGCACCGTCCGCCCCGATCCTGTTGACTGCTAAGACCAAAGATTTCGGCCAGACGCAGAAGCGGCAGAGTGCTCTGTCGCAGTTCAATAACTTCCTTGCGTTCAATGGTGCGAATCGCTGATTTATCGATCATCAGCGTCTCAAGCACCGAGTTGATCGGCACGGCATAGGTCTTACCGGCAATCTGCACAATCAGTGCTTTAATAATCGCCAACGTTATCGGCAGAGTGATGGTTAAGCGTGTGCCGCGCCCCACCTCGCTGTCGATCTCAATCATCCCGGACATCGAGGCGATATTATTCTTGACCACGTCCATGCCGACCCCGCGACCGGAGAGCTCACTGACCTCGTCACGGGTTGAAAAACCGGGCATGAAGACCAGGTCATAAATGTCGTCGCGGGTGAGTTCAGCCTTTGCGCTGACCAGACCTTTCTTTACCGCCTTGCGGCGAATGACCTCGGGGTCGATACCGCGGCCATCGTCGGCGATCTCTATGACGACGTGATTCCCCTTCTGTGAAGCGGCCAGTCGCAGTCGAGACGCTTCAGGTTTACCGGCAGCCTTGCGCTCGTCAGGGGATTCAATACCGTGGTCAATGGCATTACGAATAATATGCTGCAACGGGTCAGAGAGATCCTCAACAATCAACTTGTCGAGCTCTGTATCAGCCCCGTCGATATCGAGAATGACCTTTTTCCCCTGCGCTTTTGAGACCTGCCTGACAATACGCAACATCTTGTCAAAAATCTGTGCCAACGGGACCATGCGGACATCCATGACCCCCTTTTGCAGCTCTTCCAGGCGCCGCTCGAGATCACGCGTCGCCTTGAGCAAACTGCTTAACACCTCGTCGCGACCGAGGGCCTTGAGCCGCTCGCCAACTTCGGCAAAAGCGCCTTTGGACAGGACCAACTCACCGACAATATTCATCAGTTCGTCGAGCTTGTCGATATCGACGCGCACCGTGCGACTGATCGAACGCAGGCTCCCCTCGCCCTGGGTTGCCACGTTGCCCTCTTCGGCCAATCGTGGCGTCGCATCGACCGTATCATCTTCCGGTTCAGGGTCATGCTTTTCGACCGCTGCCGAGGATTTTGCCGCCGCGGCCTGAACAATCGCCTCAATCTGGATTTCATCGTTGCCGAAAATATCGCGGACTTCAGACAGAGATTGATCTGTGCCGAGCAACAGAAAAAAGGCTATCCGTTCGCTGATATCCCCGGCACACGGCAGAGTGCTGATTACTTCCCCGACCTGTTTCAGGACATCGGTCGTTTCGGCCAGGCCCTGGTCAAAATTGGCAAGATCGAAGGCAACGCGTACCCGATAAAGGTTGCGTCCCTTCTTCAGATTCTCCAGCAGGCGGTGTTCTTCATATTCGGTCAAAACATTCAGGATCGATGGATCGATACGATAAGCTGCGAGAGGGTTCTCACTCCCGCCGGTATCGCCAGACAGAATCGCGTCGATATGGGCCAGAACCGTCGATACGTCGCAAGTAAACGTTTCGTCCTCACCCTTACCATGCACCAGACGGGTCAGAGCCTCAATCGCTTCAAACAAGGTTTCGATCAACCGATCAGAGAGCGCGACCTTGCCCAGACGAAAGTTGTCGAGCAGGTTCTCCATATGGTGCGCAAGATCGGCAATATCCTGAAAGCCGAACATGCCGGCCAGACCCTTGAGAGAATGTGCCCCGCGAAAAATACTGTTGACGATATCCGGATCGGCATCCCCTTTTTCGGCACTGTCGCCAAGGGTCACCAGTTCAAGATTAAGACTCTCTATGATCTCTTCGGCTTCACCAAGAAACTCTTTCAGCGCCTGAGCGGAATAGTCGGTAGACAAGGTCGTCCTCCTAACCGAGAAACCGCTGGATCAACCCCTGCAGCTCCATAGGGTTGAAAGGCTTGACCAGATAGGCATCGGCACCGAGAGAGAGTCCCTTATCACGATCCTTCTCGCTCCCCTCTGTGCTGATGATGATGAGCGGGGTCGCTTTGTAATTGGGATTGTTTTTGATAAAGCTGATCAGTTCGAGCCCGTTGATATCAGGCATGTTGATGTCGGTAATCACCAGATCGACCTTCTCGCGCGGAAGAATACGCAGCGCCTCGAAACCGTTGGCGGCCTCGATCAGTTCGTATTCGCCAAGAGCGGAGATCGTCGAAACGATCAGCGAACGCATGGTCGAAGAATCTTCTGCGATGAGAATTTTCTGGGGCACTGGTTAGTGTCTCCGTACAAATATGCTGACGTTAAACAGCCTGACTTCCTTTGACGCGCCTCTCCTGCAATGCCCGCTCCATAGCCATACCAGCCTGGGAAAGGAAGATCTCAAACGACTCGGTATCGCCAACCGGCTCCTGTTTCGGCAGGTTGTCACCGTAAATAATGGCCACCACTTTCCCTTCACTGATGATCGGACCAAGAAACACATCCGTCGGGCGGCCCTTACCGAGCTTCTCCATGATATAGCGATCTGCCTTGCTATCGCCAAAAGTCGTGTGACGGGGGGTCAGATCGGCAAAAACGTGCGTAAAGATGGACTCTTCGCGCAACGGAACCTTGATCTGCCGCACCAGGGCGTCGGCATTATCGCCGAGACCGTCAAGCCCGAACTGGCCGAGACCGACAATTTCGTCACCTTTGACAAAGAAAATAACCGCCCGATTCATCAACTCACTGGCAAAACGCAGAACCAGAAGGATAATCCCTCCACCAAGAGAGGGGTTGTTCAACTCTTGCAGCATCCCACCCAGAACATGGATCCCCGGTGTTGGCTGAATCTTCCCCGGATGCGCCTGCAACTCCGCATCATCGACTTCTTTGAGGAGTTCTTCACCAAAGTGGTAACCCGTCGCCGTCGGGGCTGGGTCAGAACCGGTTGCATGACGGAAGACCTCATCAGCAAGAGCCGCCAGCTCTGCCTGACCAGCCTTCACACCAAGATCCCCTTTTTTGGGTTTGCGTAAAACGGCAGCAAGCTTGAATTTGGCCAGTTTCTGCTCAACCTCGGCAGTCGGATGGTCGGTCATCAGCAATAAGGTCAAGTCGGGATAATCCTCCCGCACCTTTTTGATAATTTCGACGCCACCGAGAATGCCGGTACCATCAACTTTCGGCATCACCAGATCGACTAGAAGCAACGGATTTTCACCGGCTTCGACGGCTTGCGGCAAGGCACGCAGATAATCCTTGGCGCTGGTGAAGACTTTAACATCAAGCTGGTGTTCGCGCAGTTGCCGGGCAAGGACCTGCGCAGTCAACTGATCATCGTCGACCAGATAGACCGGAGGCCCCTGAACCTCACGTGGGGCGGGAGGCGCATCGCCGACGGCTGTCGCCGGGGCAGCTGCAGGCACCGGGGCCGGCTCATCAAACAGCGCTGCAGCTTCGTCACCAAGCAGGTCGGCCAGATCGAGAATCGGCTCTTCCACTTCATCTTCAAGAGATTCGCCACGATGGCGTTTTTCATCGATGATGCGGCTGCCCTCCATGGCCAGCCACTGGGGGTTGAGTCCCGAATCGAGCATAAGCTGCAACGGATTGACATGACCGGAAGCGAGCTCGCTCGGCTCACCAAGCTCAAAATTAAACGACCCCTCGCTCCAGCCGAAAAAGCTGTAAACCACCTTTTCGATCTGTTCCTTGGCCGCCTCCTCGATCTTTTCCTGAGGGACATTGAATTTTTCGGAGAGGATTGAGCCCAGACGCTGGGGCTTGTCGCTGTTACGCTGGATAAACAGGGCTTTTTTGAGGGCCTCGACACTGACCATCTCATTGCGGACCAGAAGGTCACCGAGGTTGATACGGCTGGCGCTGGTGGTCGCCCGGATGACCTGGCCGTTCAGAAAGACGACCTTTCCGACTCGACCGGTGCTCTCCAGGGTCAGAACCCCTGATTTACGGCTGAGGCTGACGATCTGCAGAATTTCTCCGAGACCCAGATCCTCAAGATTACCGACCAGACTCATGCATCCGCTCCCGCCAACCGGGAACCCGCGATCGCAGGAACCCTAACACTTGGATATTAAACAGAAAAAATATAACTTACCTTGGGTACAATGTAAAGCGATTTAACCCCGACGTTCCCGGTCACGATATTCAACCCGAAAGGGAACCCCCGCAAAGCCGAACGCCTCGCGAATCTTGTTGTTAATGTAGCGCTGATAAGAGAAATGAACGCCCTCGGCCTTATTGACAAAGATGAGAAAAGTCGGGGGACGCACGGCCGTCTGCGTGATGTAAAAGAACTTGAGCCGGGTCCCCTGGAAAATCGCCGGGGGGTGCGCGGCAACAGCGTCAATCATCACCTTGTTCAGATTGGCCGTCGAGACCTTCTGATTAAACTGCTCTGCCACTTTTTCGACTTCGGCCATGATCTTCGACGCACGCTGACCAGTCAGGGCGGAGACAAACAGGACCGGGACATCGCCGAGAAACTTGAAACGGGTGCGCAGATCACGCAGGTATTCACCCATGGTCGCGTTGTTCTTCTCGACCAGGTCCCATTTATTGACGATCAGGATCACCGCGCGCCCTTTTTCGTAGGCGTAGCCGGCGACCGTCATATCCTGATCGGTCACACCTTCCGAAGCATCGACCAGGGCCAGCACAACATGCGCCCGCTCCATCGCCTTTAAGGCCTGGACGACACTGAACTTCTCCAGTTTCTGGCTCACCTTCCCCTTGCGCCGGATACCAGCTGTGTCGATGAGGACATAACGCTTGCGGTTGTACATAAATGGCGTATCGACACTGTCGCGGGTGGTGCCGGCGACCGGGTTCGCCACCATCCGCTCGCGACCGAGCAACCGATTGACCAGAGACGATTTGCCGACGTTAGGCCGGCCAATGATCGCCATCCGGGTTTCACTCTCGGCCTCCGCCTCGGATATCGGTGGTGCCTCGGGGAGGAGGTCGAGCACCGTATCGATCAGTTCACCGATGCCGCGGCCATGTTCTGCCGAAACCGTTAGAGGATGATCGATCCCCATTTCGTAAAAGTCGGAGACGATCTCTTCCTGACGATCACCATCGATCTTGTTGATCACGTAAATCACCGGTTTCTCGACCCGACGCAGCATTTTTGCCACCTCAAGGTCAGAGGCTGTCGCCCCTTCACGACCATCCATGACAAAGAGGATGACATCGGCCTCCTCGATCGCCAGCTGCGATTGTTCGCGCATCTGGATCAACAGGCGATCTTCGCTCACCGGCTCGAAACCGCCGGTATCGATCAGGGTGAAGGGTTTGTCATAACGCGTTGCTTCGGCATAATGTCGGTCGCGGGTCACCCCGGGGAAATCCTCGACAATGGCACGGCGCTGACCGATCAGACGGTTAAACAGGGTCGATTTCCCGACATTCGGTCGGCCGACAATAGCTACAATGGGGGGCATGGTTCTCTTTCTGTCAGGATTGCCGGACTGGCAGCCTATTCATAGCCGAAACGACGCAGCTGATGTACGTTTTCGGTCCAGTTTTTCTCAACATGCACAAACAGCTCAAGGTAGACCCGGGTGCCGAGCAGCTTTTCGATCTCCAGCCGGGCTGATTGACCGATGGCACGCAAACGCTGCCCCTGATGCCCGACGATAATCCCCTTGTGGGTTTCACGCACCACATGAATCACCGCCTGAATGACAATCAGGTTTTTCTCCGGTTTTTCTTCAAAAGTCTCGACCTCGACCGCCACACCATAGGGGATCTCATCGCGGGTCTGGCGCAGAAGCTGTTCCCGTACCATCTCGGCAACGATGAAGCGCTCTGGCAAATCAGTGATCATATCTTCCGGATAGTAAGGGTTCCCTTCCGGCAGACGCTCGCAGATACGCTCAACCAGACGATCGGCTCCGTCGCCGGTTTGTGCTGAAATCGGGATGATCTCGGCAAAGTTAAACTGCCGGGAGAAGGTATCGATCAGCGGCAGCAACTGCTCGCGCGGCACCAGATCGATCTTGTTGATCACCAGAAAGACCGGGGTTTCACTGCGCCGCAGCACATCCATGACAAACGCATCACCTGCCCCCGGCGGCGCCGTTGCTTCGACCAGAAACAGGATCAGGTCGACATCGGAACAGGCAGAGAGGGCCTGGTTGACCATATACTTGTTCAACCGCCCTTCACCCTTGTGAATCCCGGGTGTATCAAGAAACAGAATCTGTGCGCCCGGCACGTTGTGAATACCCAGAATCCGGTTCCGCGTCGTCTGCGGTTTGTCGGTAGCAATGGCGATCTTCTGGCCAAGCAGCTGATTAAGCAGTGTCGACTTGCCGACATTCGGCCGGCCGACAATCGAGACGAAACCGGAACGAAACGGGGTGGAAACAGCCATAGATACAATCTCAGTTTGTTTAGACCGCCAGTCAAAAAGTCAACATCGATGGCAGCGTTGTTAAATGGTCATCAGGGCCGAGCACAAACACTTTGATCATGGTGCGCAGCGACTGCGAGGCGGCTACATCGCGAGCGGTGGGGCAACACCACAGAATGATGGTCTATGTTCAGCCTGGAACATAGTAAAGGTATCCGGCCGTGCCGACAAGGGGATTCCGCCCGCCGTGATGTTTTCAAAAAAGCTGACACGGCAAATGTTTAGGGCTGGTCAACCTCTTGATCAAACGGGCCGGGGAAGGCTCGAGGCACCCCAATGTCTTCGGGTCTACAACTCGCCGGTGACGCGATTGCGCCCGTCCCGCTTGCTCTGATACATCAACGCATCTGCGCGCTCCAGAAGGCTGTCCACTGTATCCGCAGGGGCAGCACAGGCAGCGCCGATAGAGACCGTGACCTGCAACAGGCCGGCATCAACCACTAACCCGGACTGTTCAATCATATGCCGGTAACGATCGGCGATCTGCAGGATTTTTTGCGCATCGACATTAGCGATTATCGCGACAAACTCCTCCCCCCCCCAGCGCCCGACCGTGTCGAAAGAGCGGGAGCAGTTGGCCATGGTTCGGGCGACCATTTTGAGGACCGCATCGCCGACCTCATGACCGTGCTGGTCATTGAACAGCTTGAAGTGATCAATATCGAAAAACAGAACCCCGAACGGCCAACCGTAACGGTGCAGCTCTTCCAGTTGCCGATGCAGGGCGTTCTCCAGAAAACGCCGGTTTGGCAGTGCGGTCAAAGGATCGAGAAAAGCCATATTCTGCAGATCTTCGATCCGCTGCTGGTCTGCCGTGCGGGTGGTGTTGTCGCTGAAAATCTCCACCGCGCCGATGATCGAGCCACTGGCATTGCGAATCGGCGACGCGCTCACCTTGACCGGAACCCGATGACCGTCCTTGTGATGCATATAAATTTCAGATTGCCGTTCCTTGCCATCGATCATTGTCGAGCCCAATGGACATCCGTCGATGCACAGTTGACACCCTCTGGCGTCGACGTGAACCAGGATATTATCCCGACACCCCCGGCCGATGACCTCGGCAGCACTGTACCCGCTCAGGCGCTCAGCCCCCTTGTTCCAGTAGGTGATCACCCGGTTTTGGTCGACAAAATAGACTCCATCATAAAGGTTATCGAGTAATTGTCGGAAAAAAGCCTCGTCATGCCACATGGTGCACCTCCCTGCCAAAGGGGACAAACGGCCGTCCATCATAAAAAAAGCAGCAAAGCGACACCGCTACTCAGCGAATCTTGCGTAGGCAGCGGCAGCGGCCTGTTGCTCGGCCGCCTTCTTGGTCCGCCCCTCCCCGCGGCCACGGGACTCACCGTCGACGCGGACTTCAACCACATAGCTTGGATCGTGATCAGGACCGGTGACCTGCAGGGGGAAGTATTCCGGCGTTCGGCCATACCGCTTCTGGCAAACCTCCTGCAGCAAGGTTTTGAAATCGAGATCATATTGACGCCTGGCGGCAAGATCGAGCAGCGGACAGAACAGTGCCTCAATCACCTGACTCGCTGCGGCAAAACCGCCATCGAGAAAGACCGCCCCGAACAGGGCCTCGATCACATCGGCAAGCAGGCTGTCCTTGCCGGCACCGCCACTGCGGCGCTCGCCACGCCCGAGACGCAGACAGGGTCCGAGATCAAGCTGACGGGCGATTCCGGCCAGACTCTTTTCGTTGACCAGCTCGGCGCGCATCCGGGTCAGCTCACCTTCCGGCAGATCAGGATAGGCGACAAAAGCGGCGGCACCGACAACGAGATCGAGAACGGCGTCGCCGAGAAATTCCAGTCGTTCATTGCAGGGGGCTATCCCGGCGGACATTTCGTTACTGAACGACTTGTGGGTCAGGGCCTCCTGCAGCAGCGATGCCGCCAGAAAGCGATAACCAATTTTCTCCTGCAATGCAGCAAGGAGCTCCTCCATGCGTCGATCCTTTCATCACTCACTGATCAATATCCGGCACAGCCTGGCGAGTATACATGGAGACCGGTGCATTATTCAACTTAAACGGCCGTTTCCAGCCCCTTTCTCCTTGCTTCACTGCATGGTCGAACGTATAATGCTCAACCTTGATCAACTCTCCCCGGCAGGCAGATAATAGCGGCATGTTTATTACATTCGAAGGTATCGAAGGCTCCGGCAAAACGACCCAGATCGCCCTGCTCGCCGAGTGGCTCACCACCCGGACCGGCAAGGTGCCGGTCTCGACCCGCGAGCCGGGCGGCTGCCCGATTGCCAACCAGATCCGCGGCATTCTGCTCGATTCCGCCAACCGGGACATGACCGGGCGCGCCGAGCTGCTGCTGTATGCCGCCGCCCGCGCCCAGCATGTCGCCGAGGTGATTCGACCTGCCCTCGACCGCGGACAGGTTGTCCTGTGTGACCGCTACTGTGACGCCACAGTCGCCTATCAGGGTTTCGGCCGGGGCTTGTCAAGAACCATGATCATGGAGTTGAACTGCCTGGCTACCGACGGCACCCTCCCCGACCTGACCCTGCTGCTCGATTTTGCACCGCAGACCGGTCTTGAGCGCGCCTGTCAGCGCAACGCCGCCACCAGTGGCCCCGATGAAGGGCGCTTTGAGCAGGAGGCCCTCGACTTTCATCAGCGGGTGCGCGACGGCTATCTGGCCCTGGCGGCTGAACACCCGCGTTTTCGCATCATCGATGCCACCGGGTCGCAACAAGACGTTGCCAAGCGTATCCGGGCAACCGTCGCCGACTACCTGCAAGCGAGGCACAATGACCTTTGAGCGGATCCTCGGCCACGACCGACAGAAGAATATCCTGCGCCGGGCTCTGGCCGCCGGCCGACTTGCCCATGCCTATCTGTTCGAAGGACCGGAGGGGGTCGGCAAACATCTGGTCGCCACCGCTCTGGCGCGGGCCATCTTCTGCGAAACCGGTCGTGGCTNNGCATCCCCTGCCGTAAAATCGACCATCATAATCACGCCGACCTGACCGTCGTCGAACCTGACGGCCAGAACATCAAGATCGAGCAGATTCGTGATCTGCAGCGCACGCTCTCTTTACGGCCAGTCGAGGCGTCGCGTCGCATCTGTATCATCGATCAGGCCGAGCGGATGAATGCCGCCGCGGCCAACGCCCTGCTCAAGACCCTGGAAGAACCGAGCGGCGAAACGGTGCTGATCCTCATCAGCGCCCGCCCTGATGCCCTGCTGACCACCGTGCGCTCCCGCTGCCAGCGCCTCCCCTTCGCTCGATTACCACAAGCGCAGATCGAGTCAGTCCTGATCTCCCAGCGCGAGCTCGATCCGCAGCAGGCACGGGTACTGGCCGCTCTTTCAGCCGGAAGTTTTCGACAGGCTCTCGATCGCGACCCCAACCTCGGCCTCGATCAGCGGCGCGATCTGCTCAAAGCGGTCACCGCCCTTTCGGCCGGCAGCATCCTGCCACTGCTGGAATTAGCGGCCACCCTGTCTGCCGAGAAAGAGCAGCTGCCGGAGCGCCTTGAGCTATTGTTGTCCTTTTACCGCGACCTGCTTTTGTTCCACCATGGCCTGCCGGAGACGGCGCTGGTCAACGTCGACCTGACCGACAAAATCCGTCGGAATGCGCGCCGCGAGGACACCCCGTCCCTGCTGCGCAAGCTCGAGGCGATCGGCGAGTGTCGCCGCAACCTGGAGCGCAATGTCAACGCCCAACTCAACATGGAGGTTCTTCTCCTGCGCCTGGCAGCTTGATGCTGCAGACGGTTGACAACCATCCGTGCTGCGTGGTCTCATCACCAATATTTTCTTTCTGCAGGCGTTCTGAGAGTAAAGACATATGACCCGAATCGTCAGCATTAAATTCCGCAATGCCGGAAAACAATACGATTTCCTCGCCCGTGACATGCCCCTCGACCGCGGCAACCAGGTGGTGGTCGAAACCGACCGCGGCCGGGCCCTCGGCATCGTCGTCGCCCCTCCGTTTGAGCGGGAGGAAGCCGATCTGCCCAAGGGGATGAAAAACGTTCTGCGTTTGGCCAGTGAGGAAGATGTTGCCCTCGCCAACACCAATGCCAGCCGCGAAGAGTCCGCGCTGCGTTACTGCCGGATCAAGGTGCAGGAACGCCACATGGAGATGAAGCTGGTCAAGGCTGAATACCTTTTTGACGGTTCGAAGATCGTCTTTTATTTCACCGCCGATGGCCGCATCGACTTTCGCGAACTGGTCAAGGATCTCGCCCACTATTTCCACACCCGGATCGAGATGCGCCAGATCGGCGTACGCGATGAAGCCAAACTGGTCGGCGGCATCGGCATCTGTGGCCGTGAACTCTGCTGCTGCAGTTACATGACCGATTTCGCCCCGGTTTCGGTCAAAATGGCCAAGGAGCAGCAGCTCGCCCTGAACCCGACCAAAATTTCCGGCCAATGCGGTCGCCTGCTCTGCTGTCTGGGCTATGAATATGAGACCTACTGTGCCCTGCGCAAGGGGATGCCGAAAACCGGCACGCGGCTGACCATCGACGGGCACACCGTACAGATTTCCGATGTCAATATTCTCGGCCAAAAACTCAGCCTGCGCATCGATGACGGGCGGCTGCTGAAACTGAGTCGCGACGAATTCGAGCAGCTTCTGAAACCGGATGCCACTCTGCCGGAGCCGGAGATGGGCCGCTCGCGCCGTCCGGAACCAAGCATGGCGAGTAGCGCGCAAAAGCCCGAAAAAGAGAGCGATAAAAGTGGCGATTCAGCCCGCAATCGACCGCGACGCCGGCGCAAACCAGGCGGTGGCGACGCAACCCGGCAGGAAGCCACACCCGAGACTACCACCAGCACCGCCGCGGCCCAGCCAGCCCAGCCGGCGGCCGCGTCGGCCGGCCCGGACACCACGGCCAATACGGAGTCCGGCGATGCCGCCAGTGCCAGCAAGCGCCGTCGTCGCCGGCGTGGACGCCGCAAACCGAAGACGGAACATAGTGAGCCGTAACCAAAGAGAGGTTTCATGAGCCAGCGGTTTTACATCACCACGCCGATCTACTATGTCAATGACGTGCCCCACATCGGCCACGCCTACACCACCCTTGCCTGCGATGTTCTGGCCCGCTACAAGCGCGCCCGCGGTTTCGACGTCTTTTTCCTCACCGGGACCGACGAACACGGCCAGAAGGTGGAGAAGGCGGCTGTCGCCCAGGGGGAGACGCCACTGGAACTCGCCGACCGTGTCGTCAAGCGCTTCCAGTCGCTCTGGGAAAAGCTGAACATCGCTGAATCCGACTTTATCCGCACCACTCAGGAGCGGCATAAAAAGGCGGTGTGCGAAATCTTCCAGCGCATTCAGGCCAAGAACGACATTTATCTGGGTGAGTACGAAGACTGGTACTGTACCCCCTGCGAAACCTTCTGGACCGAGACCCAGCTGATCGAGGGGAACTGTCCTGATTGCGGCCGGCCGACCGACAAGCTCAAGGAGGAATCGTATTTCTTCCGCATGAGCAAGTATCAGGATGAGCTGCTCAAGCACATTGAAGCCAATCCCGACTTTATCCAGCCCCGCTCGCGACGCAATGAGATCCTCAGCTTCGTCCGTGACGGGCTGCGCGATCTTTCGGTCTCCCGCACCACCTTCTCCTGGGGGATTCCGGTGCCGGGGGATGAGCGCCATGTCATCTATGTCTGGTTCGATGCATTGACCAACTACATCTCCGGCCTCGGTTTCCCCGATGATCCGGATGGCAATTTCGAGCGTTACTGGCCGGTCGATGCCCATGTCATCGGCAAGGACATCCTGCGCTTTCACGCCGTCTACTGGCCGACCTTCCTCCTGGCCGCCGGCATCCCGCTACCGAAGAAGGTCTTCGCCCACGGCTGGTGGACAGTCGAGGGTCAAAAGATGAGCAAGAGTCTGCGCAATGTGGTCGAGCCGAATATGCTCATCGACAAGTACGGCGTCGATTCGATCCGCTATTTCCTGCTGCGCGAGGTTCCGTTCGGCCTCGACGGCGACTTTTCACACAGCGCCCTGATCCACCGGATCAATTCCGACCTCGCCAACGACCTCGGCAACCTGGTCAGTCGCAGCACCGCCATGCTCGGCAAATACTTCGACGGTGTCCTGCCGGCAGCCGGTGCGCCCGAAGGACCCGACGCAGCATTTTGCGCCCTGTTTCCGGCCGCCGTTGCCACCGTTGACCAGCAGATGGGTGAGCTTGCCTTCAACAAGGCGCTGCAGACCATCTGGACTCTGGTCAGTGCCGCCAACAAGTATATTGATGAATCGGCCCCCTGGACCCTGGCCAAAGACCCGGCCAACCGGCAACGCCTCGGCACGGTGATGTACAACCTGCTCGAAGGGATCCGCATCATTGCCCTGCTCGTCGCTCCGTTCATGCCCGACACCGGCGAATCGATTCTGGTCACGCTGGGTGATACCCAGCACGATGTCACCCTCACCGATCGTGACGGTTGGGGGGGGCTGGTCGCCGGCACCGCCATCGCCAAAGCGGAGCCACTCTTCCCACGCATTGAGGCGGAGACGCCCTGATCCCTCTTGGCGCCGGGACGCTTTTGTGCCCCGGCGCCGATTGATTGTAACGCATGCCCATCTCTCTCGTAGACAGCCACGCCCATCTCGACGATCAGCGCTTTGCCGACGATCTTGACGCGGTGCTCGACCGTGCAGCCCAGGCCGGGATCGACACCATCCTCACTGTCGGCTGTGATCTCGCCAGTTCACAACGCAGCATCGATCTGGCCGCACGCTACCCGCAGGTTTACGCCGCCATCGGCATTCATCCGCATGACGCGCCGACCGCCACCGACGACGCCATGGCGCAGCTCAAGGTGATGGCCACCGGCAGCGACAAGGTGGTCGCCATCGGCGAAACCGGTCTCGACTTTTACCGCGACCGCGCCCCACGCGACCAGCAACGAGACGCGTTCCGGCGCCAGATTCGTCTGGCACGGGAACTCGGCAAGCCGCTGATCATTCACGACCGCGACGCCCACGATGAGATCCTCAGCATCCTGCAGCAGGAAAAGGCCTCCGAAGTCGGTGGCGTTTTACACTGCTTCAGCGGCGATCTGGCCCTGGCGCGGGACTGTGTCGACCTCAACTTTTACATCTCCTTCCCCGGCACCCTGACCTATCCGGCCAACAGCGCCCTGCGCGAGGTGGCCGCCGGCTTGCCGATCGATGTCATGCTGGTCGAGACCGACTGCCCCTACCTGGCGCCGCAACCCTGGCGGGGCAAGCGCAACGAGCCGGCCTACACCCTTAACACCGCCGAGACCCTGGCTCAGATCAAAGGGTTGAGCCTCGACGATGTCGCCCGCGTCACCACCCGCAACGCCTGGCGCCTGTTTGGCATCGGCCGCATCGACCAGCAGACCCGCATCGCCTACGCGATCCGCAACAGCCTCTACCTGAACATCACCAACCGCTGCAGCAACACCTGTACCTTCTGCGCCAAGTTTCGCGACTTCACGGTTAAAGGGCACCAGCTCTGTTTGCAGCGCGAACCCGACGCCGCCGAGGTCATCTCTGCTATCGGCGACCCGACCCGCTATGACGAAGTGGTTTTCTGCGGATACGGCGAACCGCTGTTGCGCCTCGATCTGGTCAAAGAGGTTGCGACCTGGCTCAAACAACACGGCAAGACGGTTCGCATCAACACCGACGGTCAGGCCAGTCTGGTTCATGGGCGCAATATTCTGCCCGAACTCGTCGGGCTGGTCGATGCAATCTCGGTCTCCCTCAACGCTGCCGACGCCGCCACCTACCAGAAACTCTGCCGCTCCGAGTATGGTGAAGCGGCCTATGATGCCGTCAAAGCGTTCCTGCGCGCGGCACCAGAATACATTCCGGCTGTCACCGCCAGTGCCGTCGCCCTGCCCGGTCTCGATGTTGAGGCCGTACGCAAAGTGGCCGCAGAGCTCGGTGTCGAGTTTCGCGAACGGGAATACAACGATCTCGGCTGACGCCGGTTTCAGGTTCAAGGTTCAAGGTTCAAGGTTCAAGGTTCAAGGTTTCAGGTTCAAGGTTTCGTGATAGCACCAAATGCGAGGCCCCCGAATCGGGCCGGCGGGCAGCAACGCAGTCAATAGACAAACGCGAACGCTGCAACCGAGGAGCCCACTGCAAGTGCAAAGGCGCTTTTCTGCCCACTCTTTTGTCGCCAAACAAAAGAGTGGGTCGGCGTCGGGGGCCGAGTCCCCCGGGCTTTTAAACTTTTAAACGGGCAGATCAACGGAGCCGACATATGGAAACCATAAAAACCGCCAGCTTCGAATATCTCATCGACCTCGCCAAAGAGAACCCGGAAGGCGGCTACACTTTCGTACTCGACGGCACCTCCTATCAGATTCAGGATGTCCTCGAAATCTCCAAAATCGCCACCGCTCACGGCTACATCGTCATCTACTGACGCTTCGAAGCGATGAACCTGATCCTGCTTTTTAACGATGATTTCATCGCCCCGGATCGCGTCGAGCTCCGCGGTCGCCGCCTGCAACATGTCCGCACCGTCCATCGGGCATGTATCGGCGACCACCTCCGTGTCGGCCTGATCGAAGGTCAAATCGGCCTCGGGACAGTTCTGGCTTGCGACGAAACCCGGCTTGAACTACAGGTCGCCTTCACATCGCCACCGCCACCGCCTTTACCGCTGACCCTGCTCCTTGCCCTGCCCCGCCCCAAGGTGCTCAAGCGCGTCCTGATCACCGCAACCTCCATGGGGGTTAAACAGCTCTACCTGCTCAACAGTTATCGTGTTGAGAAAAGTTACTGGCGCAGTCCGCAACTCAGCACCGAAAACCTGCATGACACGTTGTGCCTCGGCCTCGAGCAGGGTCGCGACACCCTGATACCGCACATCCACCTGCGCCCGCTGTTCAAGCCCTTTGTCGAGGACGAATTGCCCGCGCTCTGCTCCGGCAAAACGTCAATCGTGGCCCATCCCGGAAATAACCACTTGGCCATACAGGAAGACGAAGAGCCGGGGTTGCTTGCCATCGGCCCTGAAGGGGGGTTTATCCCCTATGAAATCGAAAAGCTACAGGCCGCAGGGTTTCAAACCATGAGTTTAGGTCCCCGGATCCTCAGGGTTGAGGCAGCCGTTCCAGCCCTGCTCGCACGGTTGTTCGGACAAACGCTCGCCTGACTTCACAGAAGACAGGCCGTCCCTCAGCAGTGCACACGGATCGGTCAATTAATTTTAAAAACTAATAAATTTAAAGGGTTGCTTTAAAGATGACTGGATAATAATTCGAGTTGACGCAACGATGATTCCATGCTAAAAACCGTCAAACACTGTTTTAAAAGAAGGAGTACCATGTCCGCACACGTTCTGGTTATTGATGATGACAACCTCGTTTTAACGCTGGTGAGCGATCTACTTTCCGAAGCAGGGTTCCGTGTCTCGACGTCCGCCTGTGGCGTATACGCCAACCATATCATTTATGGCAAGACCCCGCCCGACCTGATCCTGCTCGATATCATGATGCCGCTGATGTCCGGCATCAAAAAAGCGCGGATTCTCAAACAGCGCGAAAAAAGCCGCAATATCCCGATCATGTTCCTCTCTTCAACCCAGGACGAAGAGCTCAAGCGCCTGGCGAGTGAAGCCAATGTTGAAGACTACCTGCCCAAGCCGTTTACGGTTGAGTCCCTGATCAGCAAAGTACGCAATCTCCTCCCCGCCTGACCACACACGCCATTGCCAAAGTCACCGGCAGCAGTTATGCTCCGGACAACCTGCTTTCTCACCACGACAGGATCGGCGCATGGACTCCTACACTCTGGTTCGACCCGAACATCTCAATCATCACGGTTTTCTGTTTGGCGGGCAATTGCTCAAATGGGTCGATGAACTGGCCTGGCTCTGCGCAACCCGCACTTATCCGAAAACAACCCTGGTCACTGTCGGCATGGACAAGATCCATTTTCGGCATCGGGTCGCCAACGGCGCTATCCTGCGCTTTCAGATTGAGGTCATCCGGCTAGGGACGACCTCCATCACCTGTTCGGTCAACGTTTATGCCGATTCACCCGGCGAGACGGTCGAAGACCATGTCTTCGATACGCAGGTGACCTTTGTCAACATCAACCCAAAAGGGGACAAAACGCCGTTGGCACCATCCTTAGGCCCCTCCCTTCCCTGACCACCATCGCGCACCACCAAAAAAAAACCGGCCCCCAAAAAAAGGGGCCGGCGAAGAACCGTTTGTCATCCAACCGATGCGGGCTAATGGATCCCGGCGCTGCCGAGTGCGTACAGTTTCTGCACCACTGCTGTCGCCAGAGCGTCACCGACCTTCTCCAGAGCCAGAGTCCGGGCGCGGCCTTCAATCTGCGAGCCTTCACGCACGGTGCTGCGCAGAGCATCAATCGGGCGGCCATCGGGGAGCAGAAAACGGGTTTCGACCGCC
>DDWE01000156.1 GCA_002345625.1 Desulfuromonadaceae bacterium UBA2294
CCCCCCAACCGTAGCGAACCGCCATTTCATCGGCGTGGTCACGGCTGAATTCGAGGTCGTAACTGAAACTGCGCAGGCAGCGTTCCAGTTCATCGGCCGGCACCGGTGCGCTGCGCATATCACCGAGAATAGCGAGGACTTCGCGCAGGGCGGCTATGAGGTTATCGGGATGGAGGGAGAGGTCGACGCTCATACAGCCGGTCTCGCCGAGCAGGTTGAGTCCGGCTTCGACATGGTAGGTCAGGCCGAGCTCCTCACGCAGGCGCAGCATCAGCCGCGAAGTGCCACCCCAGGAGAGCAGGCGGCGCCAGATGCGCAGGGCGAAAGCATCGGGGTCCTGACGACCGGGGATACGCAGGGCGAGCTGGACATTGACCTGGGAACTGGAATCGGCGACCCAGACCGACTGCACGCCACCTGCGTTGACCAGGGGGAGCGCCGGTGGCGGTGGCAGTGGCATAATCCCCTGCCAGTCGGCAAAAGCGGACTCCACCGCCTGCCGGGCAACGTCGGGATCGAAACAGCCGGCAAAGACGATGACGGTATTGGCCGGCGTGTAGTGCTGCCGGTGCCAGGATGCCAGCGCTTGCGTATCGATACTGCGCAACGATTCGGCGGTGCCGATGGTCGGCTGGCTCAAGGCGTGCTCCGGCCAGAGCAGACGGCCGGTGAGCACATCGGTGTTGATCATCACCCCCTTCTCGTTGAGGTCTTCCAGCGCCTCTTCGAGAATAATCCGGCGTTCGGTTTCAATCCCGCTGAACAACGGCCGCAGCAGCAAGGAGGCAAACAGGGCGGTACCGGCCACAACGTGATCGGGATGGAAACGACTATAGTAGCAGGTGGTCTCGGCGTCGGTCGAAGCATTGGCGCTGCCACCGAGCATTTCGAAGGCGCGTTCCATGGTCAGGGAATCGGGGTAGTCACGGCTGCCGCGAAACAACATGTGCTCAAGAAAGTGAGAAATCCCGGCCAATGCCTCCGGCTCATGGCGACTGCCGACGCCAACGTAGCAGGCGACTTCACAAACATGCAGGTGCGGCTGTGGAATACAGACCAGACGCAGTCCGTTGTCGAGACAAAAACGGGTGGCGACCATTACGGGGAGGTGTCCTGTCAGCGAAAGCAGAAAAAAGCGGGCAATGCAGCCCGATACTGCAGATGAGGCTAACATGTTTTCCGCCGGGGGGGAACCGTAGATTAGCGCATGACGGCGCTAGCGGAGACTGCGGAGAGACGGAAAAAGGGATCAGTTGATCACGTAACGGATCACCGACAGACTGCCGTTCGGCTCAAGGCGCAGGACCACGGTCTCGACAGCCGCAGCCTTGAAGGCGAATCGGGAACGGAAGCAGGCAACGACATAGGCGCCATCCGGATGCTGGAAGTAGCTGTTGCGCTCGGAGAGGATGCCCGGTTCACGCTGTTGCAGCGGACCGTAGGCCTCACGCACGACCGACAGGGTGTGCCACCAGTGGCTGCTCTCTTCGAGCCGGCGACTGTAGGCATCGAGAAGATCCCAGGCGCCGGAGTAATCCCCGGCATCAAGCCGGTCGAGAAAATGCTGTGCCGCGACCAGTGGCGCCGGTTCGTCGGCAAATGTTGATGGAGGCACGGCCCAACCCAACAGAAGCAGCAACAGCCAGCACAGTAAACCTGCCTTATATCTCTGACCCATGAAACACCCCCCGGCAATCCTGATAATCGCCCTGTCCACTCGCCTTATACTAACAACACTATCTGACATTTTTCTTACATTTTAGAGCTTTCTGACCAAATCAAACTTCAGAAATACTTGCCGGACGCTTTGCATGTTGTAAGATTCACTTTATGTTCCGGTCCAGCGCTTCTTTAAATAAGCCCTACCCCAGCGAGAAATGCCAATGCGCCCTCTAATCCTGCTCCTTCTGCTCATTGTCACCGCCCTGCCTGCCACCACCCGCGCCGCCCCAATTCAGGCACCGGTTATGATCGGATTCGATGCCGAGATCGGCCACAAGACCAGTACCTCGGATGAAGCGATCCGCCTCGGCATCGAGCTGGCCATCAACGAGATCAATGCAGCCGGCGGTGTCCTTGGTGGCCGCCCGTTGCAGCTCCAGGTTCTCGACAACCGGTCGGTGCCGGCGCGCGGCATCGCCAACCTGAAGACCTTCGCCGCGATGAAGGATCTGGTCGCTGTCTTTTGCGGCAAGTTCAGCCCGGTGGTCATAGAAGCGCTGCCGGTTATTCACGAAAAGAAGATCATCCTCCTCGACCCCTGGGCGGCCGCCGACCGGATCACCAATCACAATTACCGACCCGATTATGTCTTCCGCCTCTCCCTGCGCGACAGCTGGGCCCAACCGATGCTGCTGCGCACCCTGTCCGACCGGAAAATCCGCAATATCGGGCTGCTCCTGCCCAATACGGCCTGGGGACGCAGCAACCTTTACGGGGCCGAGAGTTATGCCGCAGCCCATCCCGAAATCCGTCTGGTGTCGCCCCAATGGTACAACTGGGGAGATCAAAGTCTGCTGCCGGCCTATAACGCGATCCTTGCCGCCGGAGCCGACGGACTGGTGCTGGTCGCCAACGAAGCCGAAGGGTCGCTGCTGATCCGGGAGATCGCCATGCTCCCCCCCCGCCAGCGCCTGCCCATCAGCGCCGCCTGGGGAATCACCGGCGGCGATTTTGCCACGCTCACCGGGACAGCACTGCAACAGGTCGATCTCGAAGTCGTGCAAACTTTCAGCTTTGCACGCAACGTCAACCCGATCCGGAACAGGCGCGTGATGGCGGCCCTGCAACAGAATCACGGTTATGACTCCCCGCGCAAGCTACTGTCACCGGTCGGCTTTGGTCAGGCCTATGACCTGACCCATCTCCTCGCGCTGGCTATCAATCAGGCCAAGAGCACCGATCGTGCGCAGATTCGCACGGCCCTGGAAAACCTGCCGGCCTGGGACGGGCTGGTCCGTCAATATAACCCGGCATTCACAGCCACTCGCCATGATGCCCTTGGTCCGGAGGACCTGTTCATGGCCAGATACGCGGCCGATGGGGCCCTGCTGCCGGTCGCGGGCAAGCAGCCGTAACCGACGTACAAGGAATACCCCCATGGCGAAAATCGCCTTTGCATCACCCCTGCGCAACTGGCTTGGGCGCAGCATCTACAACCGGATACTGGCCTTCACTCTCAGCCTGGCCATCGGCATGACGCTGCTGGTCGGACTGATCGCCTTTATCGCCTCCACAGCCCTGTTGCACGAAAACCTGCGATCAACAAGCCAGGTCAGGGCGCAACTGGTTCAGGAGCGCCTGCAACTGACCCTGACCGGTGCGTACAAATACCTGCAAAATCTGTCGGAATCACCCCTGGTGGTCACCGCCCTGACTGACTCGGCCGGACGTGACATCTACCTGAAACCCTTTCTACAGCAGATTCGCTTCCCGCTGATTGACGAATCCTTTGCTCTTTTTCTAACCGATTTTCAGGGGGAGGTTCTTGCCGCGCGCGGCACTGGCCAGCCGGCCTTCAAGGGAGCAGTCTGGATCGATACGGTGATCAACCGTGATGAAGGCTTCTGGGAGATCAGTGACCAAAATCACCTGCTCATCGCGCTACCGGTCCTCTACCCGGCGACCGGACTGCCGGAAGGAGCACTGGTTCTCGATATCGACCTCACTCAGCTCCTTACCCGGCGCCTTGATCTACCTGCGAATCGCCACCCGATCATCTCTCTGGAATCGGGGCACATCCCCGAAACGATCATTGTCGATGAAGAGGATATGCGAAGCCGCATTATTGTTGCTCTGGATCAAAAGGATCCTGCCACCCATCAGCGCCACCTGCATCTGAACTGGGATCGCGACACCGCCGCCATCAACAGTACCTTGCTCTGGCTGACCTCAGGCAGCGCTTTGGTGCTTCTCATAGCCATTCTGGTCACGTTCTTTTTCTCCCGGATCATGAGCCGACGCTTGTCACAGCCTCTGGCACAACTCGACGCCGTGGCGCAGAAAGTTGCTGCCAGCGGGTTCCACGACGTGATGCTGCCGGTCGGCAGCGCGGATGAAATCGGTCGACTGGCGCAATCCTTTAACTGCATGATCAAACAGTTGCGCACCGCCCACCTGGGACTGGAGGAGAAGGTCGAGCAGCGAACGCTGGCCCTGCAGGCCACGGAGACAGAACTGCGCATCGCCAAGGAGCGGGCCGAGGGGGCCAGCAAGGCCAAGAGCGACTTCCTGGCGGTGATGAGTCATGAAATTCGCACGCCGATCAACGCCATCCTCGGGCTGTCAGAGCTTCTGGAACGGCAACAGCTTGACAGTGAGTGCCGGGCCATGGTCGAGAGCATCCGCTTCTCCGGCGAAGGGTTGCTTGGCGTTGTGAACGACATTCTCAACTTTTCCAAACTCGACGTCGCCCCGGCGGAACTGGAGATGACCCGCTTCGACCTGAGGCATCTGTTCGAGAGCGCCGCCTTTCTATTTACCCGCTCTGCCAAGCGCAAAGGGCTGGAACTTCTTTGCCAGATCGATCCGCAAATCCCTGACCAGGTCATCGGCGATCCGACCCGGCTGCGGCAGATCGTCTTCAACCTGCTCTCCAATGCCATCAAGTTTACCGATCAGGGACGAATCGAATTCGGCATCGAAAAGCTGTTTTCTGAAGAAAATAATGTGACCCTGCTGATCCGGATACACGACACCGGCATCGGCATGACTGCCGCTGAACTCGACCGGATTTTCGAGCCGTTTGTCCAGGCTGACAGCTCTATCACCCGCCGTTTCGGTGGCACCGGCCTCGGCCTGAGTATCACTCAACACCTGGTCGAACAGATGGATGGACAACTGACGGCTGAAAGCACCCCTGGTACGGGGAGCTGTTTCAGCGCCTGTATCCGCCTGCGGAAAGCAGCCCCGGCAGAATCACAGGAAGCAATCGTCGCCACCGGAACGTCTCCCGTGCGCGACTGTGAGATCCTTCTGGTCGAGGACAACGCCATCAATCGTGTGGTTGCCGAGGGCTTGCTCAAGACCCTTAATTGTCGGGTCACCACGGCCCTCAACGGCCTCGAAGCGTTGAACCAGTTCAAAAAGCAGACCTTCGACCTGGTCCTGCTCGACTGTCTGATGCCAGTCATGGATGGTTTTACCGCCTGCCGTGAAATGCGCCTATACGAACAGCAGTCCGGCACACAACGGCACACGCCGATTGTCGCCCTGACCGCCTTGGCCATGCTCGGCGACCGCGAACGCTGCCTGGCCGCCGGTATGGATGATTACATCTCCAAGCCGGTTGGATTGGCCCGGCTGCGCCATATTATCGACGTCTGGGGCAGACCCACGGCAGCGGCCCCTTAGCGCGTCAGCGCTCTCACCCTGCCATCATTTGCACAAAACCGCCGCCGGGCATCAAGTGCCCGGCGGCGGTTTTGTCTGAATCCTTTGTGTACAGCGCTGTTATCGGGATCGGTTCAGAACAGCTGTTGCAGAAGTTGCGTAAGGACCGCATGGCACCGCGCATAACGACCGTCGTCCACCAGAATTTGCGTCGCAGACTGAACGCAGCGCGAACCGTCCAGATCGGACTGAGCCGCCCTGATCAGGCCCTGAGCAGCGGCAGGGGTCATCTCCAGGTGAAACTGCAAACCGACAATCTGATCGCCGCGCACAAACCCCTGCTCGACACAGGCCGCGCTTGATGCCAGGCGGATACAGCCATCCGGCAGGGCGAAGGTGTCGCCATGCCAGTGAAACACCTCAAGCTCTTCCGGCAACAACGCACCGAAGGGAGTTGCCGCCGCTTCCGGCGTGCGTTCAATCGGGAACCAGCCGATTTCACGCCAGCGGTTACGCGTCACCGCCGCACCGAGGGCAACGGCGATCAGTTGCGCGCCAAGGCAGATGCCGAGCAGCTGTTTGCCGGCGGCGATCGCCGCCTTGAGCAGTTCCTGTTCCGGTTCGAGCCACGGGTAGAGATAGACCTCATCGACCCCCATCGGCCCGCCCATGACCACCAGCCCATCAAACGCAGCAAGCTCCGGCAGGGGCTGACCAAGGTCGAGCCGTACCGTTGCCAGCTGATGACCGGCCGCACGCAACAGCGGCTCAATGGCACCGGGCCCCTCAAAAGCGACATGCTGCAGGATGACGATACGCACGGTGATCGATGGTTCAGCGGCCGAGGAGTTTCGCTGCGTCCTTGGCGTGGTAGGTGATGATCAGATCGGCGCCGGCGCGTTTCATGCCGAGCAGGGTCTCCATCATCACCCGGTCGCCGTCGATCCAGCCCTTGGCGGCGGCGGCCTTGATCATGCTGTACTCGCCGGAGACGTTGTAGGCGACCAGCGGCAGATCGAAGCGCTCCTTGATGTCGCGCAGGATATCGAGGTAGGCCAGGGCCGGCTTGACCATCAAAAAGTCGGCGCACTCCTGCACGTCGAGAGCCGCTTCCCGAAACGCCTCGAGGCGATTGGCCGGGTCCATCTGATAGGAACGGCGGTCGCCGAACTGCGGCGTACTCTCGGCGGCATCGCGAAACGGGCCGTAGTAGGCGCTGGCGTACTTGACGGCGTAACTCATGATCGGGATGTGTGAATAGCCGTTGGCATCGAGGATCTCGCGGATCGCCGCCACCCGGCCGTCCATCATGTCGGAGGGGGCGACGATGTCGGCGCCGGCGCGGGCGTGGGACAGCGCTTCGGCGGCGAGCAGCTGCAACGTCGCGTCGTTGTCGACGTCGCCATCCTTGATCACGCCGCAGTGGCCGTGGTCGGTGTACTCGCACATGCAGACGTCGGTGATTACCATCAGCTCCGGCACGGCCTGCTTGATCGCGCGGATGGTCTCCTGGATGATGCCGGTCTCGCTGTAGGCGTCCTGACCGACGGCATCCTTGGTTTCGGGGATACCGAACAGGATCACCGCCGGGATACCGAGCGCGTGGACCTCTTTCGCCTCGGCGACGATGTGCTCGATCGACTGCTGATAGATCCCCGGCATCGACACGATCTCCTTCTTGATGTTCTTGCCGAAGGCAGAGAACATCGGGTAGATCAGGTCATCGGTACGCAGGAAGGTTTCACGGACCATACGGCGCATGGTGTCGTTGCGGCGCAGGCGGCGGGCACGGTATTCGGGGAAGAACATTTTTTCACCTCGTGTGAAAAAGGTTTCGGGCAGCAAGCTGCAAGCAGCAGGTTTCAGGTTTCAGGTCGAAAAAGGTTTCAGGTTTCAGGTCTCAGGCAGCAAGTTGCGGGTTTCAGGGCTCAGATTTCAGGTTTCAGGATTTTGCTGATCCCTGATTCCTGACACCTGATTCCTTTTGTTGATTCCTGATTCCTTTCTGTTGATTCCTGATTTCTTTCTTCTTACGCCTGTTTTTTTGCAAAGAATGCCACGATCGCTTCAACCATCGCGTCGAGGGTCGATTCGTTCGGCTCGATCACGACATTCAGTCCGAGCTCACGGGCCGTCGCGCTGGTCAGCGGGCCGATGGAGGCGGCCGGGATGGCCGTCGCCAGCGACAGATCGTCAGCCCGCAACAGATCGATAAAATTGCGCACCGTCGAACTGGCGGTAAAGGTCAACAGGTCGACGTTCTGGTTCACCAGCTCGTGCAGGGTGGTCGCGGCGCCGGCCGGCGGTGCGCTGCCATAGGCAACCGGTGCGATCACTTCGGCGCCGGCCTTGGACAGCTCGGCGATAATCAGGTCTCGGGCCAGAGCGGCTTTCGGGTAAAGAATCCGTTTACCGGCTACCTGTCCGCGCAGCAATTCGACGACGCCTTCAGCCTGGTAGTCGTCCGGCATCAGATCGGGCCGCAGGCCATACGCCTGCAGGGCTGCACCGGTCTTCGGGCCAACGGTCACCAGGCAGATGTCGGCCAGAGCACGGGCGTCCATGCCGCTGACGGCAAGGCGGCTGAAAAAGGCGTCGACAGCGTTGACCGAGGTCAGGATGAGATAATCGATGCGCTTCAGCTCGGCCAGAGCGGCGTCGAGCTCGGCATAACTCTCCGGCGGGGCGATGGTAATGGTCGGGCAGAGCAGCGGTTCGGCCCCGAGCTCGCGCAGGCGGCCGGCAAACTCTTCGGCCTGATCGAGATTGCGGGTGATCAGAATGCGCTTGCCGAACAGCGGTCGATTGTCGAACCAGCACAGTTCATTCCGCAGGTTGACCACCTCGCCGACGATAATCACCGCCGGGGGTTTGAAGCCGTTTTGCGCCACTTTTTCGGCGATATCGGCCAGAGTTCCAACCAGGGTCTGTTGACTCGGCAGAGTCGCCCAGCGCACCAGGGCAACCGGAGTTTCTGCCGGACGGCCGTTCCGGACCAGTTCGGTGCTGATCCGGGCCAGGTTGGCGACCCCCATGTAAAACACCAGGGTGCCGCCCCCTTTGGCCAGGTGCGCCCAGTCGATATGATCAAGGTCACGGGTCGCATCGAGGTGACCGGTGACCATGCTCAGGCTGGTGGTGTAGTCGCGGTGAGTGAGGGGGATACCGGCGTAGGCAGCGGCTGCATGGCCGGCGGTGACGCCGGGGACGATCTCGAAGGGGATGTCATGCCGGCGCAGGACCTGCGCCTCTTCACCGCCGCGGCCGAAGATAAAGGGGTCGCCCCCTTTCAACCGCACCACCCGCTTGCCGACGAGAGCTTTTTCGACCAGCAGGGTGTTGATCTCCTCCTGAGGCCGGTGATGGTGGCCCCGCATCTTGCCGACATAGACGCGCTCGGCGTCAGCCGGCGCTTCGGCCAGCAGCAGCGGGTTCGCCAGGTAATCGTAGATCACCACCTCGGCCCGGCGCAGACAGTCGCGACCGCGAACCGTGAGCAGACCAGGGTCGCCTGGACCGGCGCCGACGAGATGGACAAAACCTGTGGCCAAGGGAGCTCCCGACGTGTCAGACGTCTTCTTTGGCAGAGTTGAAGGTCTCACTGCCGTAGACCTCGTTGAGGATCTTGCCGGCCCCCTGAATGATCAGGTCGTCGGCCAGAGCGGTCCCGAGCTTCTCGGCGTCCTTGACATGGCCCGTCAGAGTTTTCTTCAGGCACTTGACGCCATCGCAGCTGGCGACCAGACCGGTCAGGGTGAGGATTTCGCCGTCGACCGTACCGTGGCAGGCAATCGGCACCTGGCAGCCGCCTTCAAGACGAGCCAGAAAGGCGCGCTCGCCGCGCACCGCCCGGTCGGTGGCCGGATGGTTGAAGAAATCGATCAGGCCGTTGATCTCGGCATCATCGATGCGGCTTTCGATCCCCAGCGCCCCCTGGCCGATGGCCGGCACGGAGAGCTCGGCCGGCAGGTATTCGCCGATCTGGGCGGTGAAGCCGAGACGGTGCATGCCGGCGGCGGCGAGAATGACGGCGTCGAGGTTCTCCTCGGTCAATTTGCGGATGCGGGTCTCGACGTTGCCGCGGATATCGACCATCTGCAGATCGGGGCGCACGTGCAGAAGCTGTGACTTGCGGCGCAGGGCGCTGGTACCGATGCGCGCCCCCTGCGGCAGGTCGGTCCAGGTTTTTACCCCGGGACGCAGGATGACGATGTCGCGGCAATCTTCACGCTCGGTGATACAGTGCAGGGCCAGGCCTTTCGGGAAGATCGTCGGCACGTCCTTCATCGAGTGCACCGAAATATCGGTCTCGCCGCGCAGCATCGCTTCCTGAAGCTCTTTGGTAAACAGCCCCTTGCCACCCACCATCGCCAGCGGCACATCGAGAATCTTGTCGCCCTGGGTCTTGATCTTGGTCAGGGTGACTTCCATATCAGGATAGCGCTTTTCGAGTTCGGACTTGACCCAGTTGGCCTGCCACAGGGCAAGCTGGCTGGCACGGGTGCCGATGCGCAGTGTCTTAATAGCCATGGTCGTTACTACTCCTTGATGGGAAGTTCGTTCAGCCCGTCATCGGCAGGGGTATCGCCGGCATCGGGTTCGGGGGGGACAAGGCCGAACAGGGCGCGGACGGCATCGACGTAACCGTCGCAGCTGCCACTGTCGTCCTTGCACTGTTTGAGCAGGGAGATTGGTTGATGCAACGCCTTGTTGATAATCGCCGCGGTCATCGCCTCGATCGACTTGCGTTCCTTGTCGCCAAGACTGGAAAAGCGCGACAAGGTTTTTTGCAGCTCTTCCTGACGGATATCCTCGAATTTCTTGCGCAGGGCGACGATAGTCGGTACCACATCGAGATTGCCGAGCCACTGGTGAAACTGGTCAACCTCAGTCAGAACGATGGCCTCAGCCTTCTTCGCCTCTTTGTGCCGCTCCTTAAGGTTGGCCTGCACCACCTCCTGCAGATCATCAACGTCGTAAAGGTAGATGTTGTCGATATCGTTGGCGCGCGGATCGATGTCGCGCGGCACGGCAATGTCGATGAGGAACATCGGCCGATTTTTCCGGCGCTTGATGACGCCTTCGAGCTGCTGCCGATCGAGAATGAAACCGGGGGCGCCGGTGGAGGTCAGCACAATATCGGCCTGGTGCAGATGTTCGACATAATCGTTGAACAGCACCGCCCGGCCACCGAATTCGGCGGCGAGTTTCTCCGCTCGCTCGAAAGTACGGTTGGTGACCAACACTTGTGAAATCCCGTTGTTGACAAAGTGTCGCGCCGCCAGCTCGCACATCTCACCGGCACCGATGAGCATGACGGTTTTGTCGGTCAGAGTCCCGAAGATCTTACGTGCCAGTTCGACGGCGGCAAAGGAGACCGAGACCGCATTACTGGCGATTTCAGTCTCGGTGCGCACCCGCTTGGCGACGGAGAACGCCTTGTGCAGAAAACGGTTGAGAATCAGTCCGACGGTCTTGAACTCGCTGGCGTAACCGTAAGCGGTCTTGATCTGGCCGAGGATCTGTGGTTCACCGATCACCATGGAGTCGAGACTGGAAGCGACGCGAAACACGTGGTGAATCGCTTCACCACCACAGTGCTCATAAAGGTGCGGATTAAGCTCATCGGCCGGAATATTGTGGTATTCGGCGAGAAAGTGACGCAATTGACTGCAGGCGGCTTCCGGATCGCGGCTGCAGGCGTAGATCTCGACCCGGTTGCAGGTGGAAACGATCACCGCCTCGGCCACCGCCGGCAAGCCCACCACCTGCTTCAGCGGTGCTTCCATGGCGGTCGGAGCAAAAGCGACCCGCTCCCGGATATCGACCGGGGCGGTCTTGTGACTTAAACCGACGACAAGAATATTCATCGTGGGGTCACCATCGGCACGCCCTGCAGGGCGCGAAAGCTGTGCTCGGTGTCGGTCATCGCGTTGACCACAAAGAAGGAGATCAGCAGACAGCAGAAACCGATAATGGCGAAAATAGCCGCCCGGCGCCCGCGCCAGCCGATGGTCAAACGACCGTGCAGCAAAGCGGCGTACAAAAACCAGGTCAGCAGCGCCCAGGTCTCTTTCGGATCCCAGCGCCAGTAGTCACCCCAGGCGGCATTGGCCCAGACGGCACCGGAGATAATCCCCATGGTCATGAGAGGAAAACCGAAGGAGAGACAACGCGCATTGATGTTGTCGAGGATATCGAGAGAGGGGAGGCGGAAGTAAAGCCCGGTAAAGTGCTTCCCCTTGAGCATCCGCTCCTGCAGCAGGTACATGATGCCGGCGACGCAGGCCAAGGCAAAAATGGCATAACCGGCAAAAGCGAGACTGACGTGCACCGGGAACCACCAACTGTCGAGCAACGGATTCGGTTCGCGCAGCTGTTTAGGCATGGCACTGCTGACGATCATCAGCACCACGGCGACCGGGCAGACAAAAGCGCCGATAATCGCCAGACGATAACGCAGGTCGAACAACAGATAGCAGCCGACAATCGCCCAGGCAAAAAACGACAGCGCCTCATGCGGACTGCTGACCGGGGTCTGGCCGGCATCAAACCAGCGCAGGGCCAGAGCCAGGCAGTGCACGACGAAGCCGCCGACCAGAACCCAGCGCGCGATCCGACCGATACGCTCACGTCGCAACAGGACATCGAACAGATAAAGCCCGGTGGCCACGAGATAAACCAGCAAAGCAATCTTGAACAGCAAAATATTGACGCTCATGGCAACCCTTTCGGGAGAGAAAGATCGAGGGTGGCTAAGGTACAGCCCCCGGCCAGCGTGGTCAACAACCGGTCGATACCGGCAGCATCACCGGCGGCAATCAATCGCAGCACCCCCTGCTCCAACAGCGCGTGCAAAACCGGCTGATTGTACGTGCCGACAGCAGTCGTTGTCAACTGCCTGCGCCGCAATGCGCCGGCTATTTCGACAAAGAATGCCCAGGACGGATCAAAATGGGCCGCAAGATCGTCGCGCAGCAGCCGGGCCATAGCCGGACTGGCACCGTCGGTCGAGACCGCCACGCACACCCGGCCCTGTCGCAGCACGGCCGGCAAAAAGAAATCACTCGCCGCTGGATCATCAGCAATATTGACCGGCACCCCCCGCCGCCGGGCGGCAGCGGCAACCGCCTGGTTGGTCTGCAGGCAGTCGGTAGCAGCAAATACGAGGAAAGCGCCATCGAGGTCGGCATCACCATAAGGGCGGCAGTGCACTTCGACTCCGGACGGCAGGCGTGTCGCTCCATCCGGTGCGACAACCACCACCCGGGCGCCAGCAGCCAGCAGTCCATCGACCTTGCGCCGACCGACCGCACCGGCGCCAATCACAACGCAGCGACGACCCGCCAGTTGCATCAGCACCGGATAACCCGCGTGTTGTGCAGGGTGCGGCATGGGTTAAAACCCGAACAAGTCGGCTTCAACCAACTCACACAGCAAACAGCAGAACAGGACCGAAGCCTCAATGCCCCGCGCCGGCGCCAGCTGCGGAAAGCAGAACAGGTAATCGACATCATCGTTGCTGGGATCGGAACCGAGCAGAACCCGGGCCGTGCCACAACCGATCGCGGAGGCACCGGCCAGGGCCTCACGAACACTGGCGCCATGGCGAACGTCATCGAACGCCAGGACGATGTCACCGGGCCGGGCAATAGTGCGCATCTGGCGCAGCAGGTACTGGTCGCCGAGACCATCCGCCCCCAATGCCGTCGCCAGAGGTGCATTCTGGCACAGGGAAATAGCCGGCAAAGAGGGACGATCGATGGCGAGGCGGTGCAGGAACAGATTGGCGGCCAGCGTGGTCACCGCCCCTAAGGTGCCACTACCGAGCAGCAGCAGGCGTCCTTCGCCGTGAAAGGCCTTGACCACGTCCTGTGTCAGCCCCTGCAGGGCCTCGGCGTGATTGACCATCAATTCGTTAAACAGCTGCTTGTGGTCTTCGGCCGCTTTGACCAGCTTGTCGTAGATCATGCTTATCCCCGCAGTGTATGTGTTTCGGCATCATAGGAACGGGGGACGACCGTGTCAAGCTACGTGCAACAAGGGGGGAAATAGAACTTGATTTTTTTGCCTCGTAAACTATGATTGTGAAGCGTTGAGTTTATAAGAGCAGCTACCTGACATAAAAAGGAGAACACATATGGCAAGTGACAAGGTTGTGCAACTGACGGACAGCGCCTTCGAAGCGGAGGTCCTGAAATCCTCGGTGCCGGTCCTGGTCGATTTCTGGGCGTCCTGGTGCGCCCCGTGCAAAGCTATCAGCCCGATGATCGACACCCTGGCTGATGAGTATGCCGGCAAGATCAAGGTCTGCAAGGTCAATGTCGACGACAACCCGGCGACCCCAGGCCAGTACGGCGTGCGCGGTATCCCGACTCTGATCCTGTTCAAGGACGGCCAGATTCTCGACCAGGTCGTTGGCGCTGTGCCAAAAAACCAGCTCGAAGGCCTGATCAAAAAGGCGCTTTAAAAAACCGCAGTAGAACAATCCGCAAGCAAAAGGCCCGATGCCCATCGCATCGGGCCTTTTTTGATCAACCCCGGCGGTTAGCGTCTGGCATTACCACCCGAGACCCCGCCGGAGACGATAAACCGCATCGCTTCAGTCGGCGAAATGTTCAACGGCGTCACCTGTTCGCGGGAGACGATGCACAAATTCCCTGACCAGGCGTAGGAATGCGGCAGATAGACGGCGATCTTTTCAGGGCCCACACCAAGTTCGCCGAGATCGGTGCGGGTGACAAACCCGAGGCGCTCGACGGAGGTGCCGATGCTGCCGTAACGGACCAGAACCGGCCGGTCAAAACGCTTCTCCTTGCCGACAAAGGCCGACAGCAGATCCTTGATTGCCGAGTAGAGGGTCTTGACCAGCGGCGCGCTGTCGAGCACCCGGTTGAAGGAGCGAGTCAACGGCAGGGCGATAAAGGTCGAGCCGATGATGCCGAGCAAAGTGATGCCAAGCACCAGGACCAGCAGGCCCAGACCGGGAACGACACCATAGGTGGGGAGGTACGTGCCGAACGTCCGCAGCAACAGACCGTCGATGAACTGGAACAGCTGAACAATGACATAAATAGTGACAGCGGCCGGCACCACAAACAGCAGGCCGCGCAAAAATGCGCCGGTAAAGGTGCTGATAATCCGTTTCATCTTGATTCGTCCAGACTACGGGTGAGTGGGACCGGCGCCCCGCAACGGGGCACCGGTCAGGATCAGGATTCGGCGGCGCCACGCAGACGCCGGAATATTTCGCGATAGGCTTTCTTGTCGCCACCGGCGTGAACCGAGCGCGCCAGACCGGCCAGCTTCTCGGCATCGATCAGTGGAAACGCCGCCCGCACCTCGCCGAGGGCCGCCGCGCACTGCTGCGGATCGCAGAGCCGATCGCGCAGCTGTTCGAGCTGATGGAAAGCCTCGGTCTGCTGCTGGTGGCTCTCCTGGCTGCCATCGACGAAAGCCCGCAACACAGCACAGGTCTCCTCGTCGCGGCGCAGCAGGGCGGCAAAATGTTTGATCTGCCGCTTGCGCGAGCTGTGACCGCCGGTACTGCGCGCCACGCCGAGCTCACGACGCAAATCGCCCTCCAGGGGGAGGCGGCCATACTCCGCCTCGGAAAGATCAACCAGAATCTTGGCCAGATCCTCGATCGCCGTCGCCGCCCGCTTGGCAGCGCTGCGGCCGCGCCCTTCCTGCTCGTATTCTTCCCAGTGTGCCATCAACTTCTCCTGCGGCTGTCGAGCAGCAGCGTCACCGGGCCGTCATTGACCAGGTGCACGGCCATGTCGGCCTGAAAAATACCCGTCGCCACGGTGATCCCGCGGATGCGCAGCGCATCGGTGTAGGCAGCATACAGCCGCGCCGCCTCGTCGGGGGGAGCGGCGGCGGAAAAGCCGGGGCGCCGCCCCTTGCTGCAATCGGCCAGCAGCGTGAACTGCGACACAGCGAGAACCGCCCCGCCCATCTCCTGCAGCGAGCGGTTCATTTTACCATCATCATCCCCAAACACCCGCAAACCGGCGGTCTTGTCGACCAGCCAGGAAAGATCGGTCTCGGTATCACCCCGCTCGACGCCGAGCAGGACCATCAAGCCCGGGCCGATGGCACCGACGGTCTGACCATCGACCTCGACGTGAGCCGAAGTGACTCGTTGCAAAACTGCACGCATATGCAAAACCCCTATAAAAGCTTGTCACCACGAAGGACCGAGAACAAAAAGCGAATGGGACGCAGATCAAATCTGATCAAATCTGATTTTAAACCCAGAATCTCTGGTCATTCTTTGCCCCAAGACTTATCTGCGTTCATCAGATTTGATCTGCGTCCAAAAATATCTTTGTCTTGGTTTTCCTTCGTGATGAAAAGACCTAAAAACAAAAAGCGAATGGGGCACAAATAATATCTGAAAATTCTGATTTTAAACCCGGAATCTCTGGTTCATTCTTGGCCCCAAGACTTATCTGCGTTCATCAGATTTGATCTGCGTCCAAAAATATCTTTTCCTGGTTTTCCTTCGTGCTTCGTGGTGAAAAACGCCTTTGCCTAAACTTCGCCCGCCAACTCCCGCAGTACACCGATGTTGCGGATGTCGGCCTGATCATCGTCCCCTTTCGGGGTCTCAAGAATCTTCGGCACGTTCTTGAAACGCTCATCTTGCATCAGGCAGCGCAGTCCGTCGAGACCGAGAGCCCCGTCACCGAGCTGCTCGTGACGATCAACGCGCGAAGCGAGCCCTTTTTTGCTATCGTTGACATGAAAAGCGTGGATTCTCTCAACACCGACCAGACGGTCGAAATCGACCATGACCTGATCGTAGCCGGCCGCCGAGGTCAGGTCGTAGCCGGCCGCCAGAGCGTGACAGGTATCGAAACAGATACCGAAACGCTCTTTTGGCAGCGGCTCAAGGATCGCGGCCAGATGCTCGAAGCTCCAGCCAAGCGCCGTCCCCTGTCCGGCGGTGTTCTCGACCAGAATCGTCACCTCGGGCGGGGCATCGGTCAGGATCTCCTGGAACGCTTCGACAATCCGGGCAATCCCGGCTTCATCACCGGCACCGAGATGGTTTCCCGGATGCATGACCAACCCGGTGACCCCGAGCAGGGCACAGCGCTGCAGCTCATCGGCAAAGGCGGCCTTCGATTTCGCCCAGTTCTCGGGGTCGGTGGCGGCGAGGTTGATCAGGTAGGTGTCGTGGGCGATGACCGGGCCGATGGGGCTGGCCTGCCAGGCATCGCGAAACGCCTGCGCCTCTTCGTCGCTGATCGGCTTGGCCCGCCACTGGCTGGCATTTTTGGTAAAGATCTGCATCGCCGTGCAGCCGACCGCCTCGCCGCGGCCAAAGGCCAGGGCGAGGCCGCCGCTGATCGACATGTGGGCTCCGATAGGTTGCATTGTATTGACTCCCGAACAAAAGGCTTAAACCCGGCCACAGATTTCACAGATTGGCACGGATAGAAAACAATGATCATAAAAAAATCTGTGGTTTGGTCTGTGATAATCCGTGAAATCTGTGGCTAGCAGTTCTTTTAACTGTTATCCGACGCCTCAAGGCCACTGGCAATGGCATCGGCCGCCGCCGCTGCACTATCGACCTGCAGGTCGAAACCCGGTACGGGATCACCTTGTGCGACCAGCACGGTCTTCATCCCGAGCCGGGCGGCCTGATGCAGGTTCTCGGCTGAATCCTCAACCATCACGCACTGCGTCGCCGCCAACTGCAACGCCTGCAGGACGCCATGGTAGGGTTCTGGATTGGGCTTCGGCTGGTACGCGGCGATGCGGATATCAAAAATACCGGCAAAGCGGTCAGCGATACCGAGTGCCTGCAACACCCGCTCGGCGTGTTGGAGCGAACCGTTGGTAAAGACAAAGCAGGGCGCCGTCAGAGCCGTGAGACTTTTACGCAGACCGGCATCGGCGGTCAGACGACTGGTCACATCGACATCATGCACATAGTGCAGGTACTCTTCGGGATCGATGCCGTGGTGACGAATCAGCCCCTGCAGGGTGGCGCCGTAGTCACGCCAGTAGCGTCGACGCAGGGTATCAACTTCTTCAATCGGAATCGCCACCACCTCGCGCATAAAGCGGTTGATACGCACGTCGATCAGCGAAAACAGGTCGCGCTGTGCCGGGTAGAGGGTGTTATCGAGATCGAACAGGATTGCCTGCATGGTTTAATGCCTTTGACTCAAACGCCGAGGGTCTGGCGCAAAGCAGCGACGGTTTTTGTCAGGGTCGGGGCGTCGAGATGGACCTCGTCATGCGGCTCACTCCAGATCGGCCGCGGCCACAAGGGGTCGTCGCTGAAGCGCGGCACCAGATGCCAGTGCATATGCGGCACCATATTGCCGAGCAGTTCATAATTGATCTTGGTCGGCTGATAAAGGGTGAACAGGGCTTCAGCCACCGTGTTGACCTCGTCGATCAGCTCATGGCGCACCGTCGCTTCGAGATGGAACAGCTCGGTAACATGCGCCTTGGCGAAGACAAAGGTATAGCCGGGGAAGAACTGGTCCCGGTTGAGTTGCACATAGCAGTGCTGCAATTCGGCAACCTGCAGATCGGGTTCATCCTGCCAGCGGCTGCACATGACACAAGCGCTCATGATCGTGGGTACTCCCCGGAAAAGACTTCGACCGCCGGCCCGGTCAGCAGCACCTCGCCGGCTTCGCACCATTCGAGGAACAGCTCGCCGCCGCGCAGGCGATTGACCAGGCTGCGCTCGGTGCGTCCGGTCAGCACCCCGGCCACAGTCACCGCCGAGGCCCCGGTTCCGCAGGCCAGGGTTTCACCGGCGCCGCGCTCCCAGGTCCGCTGGCGCACCTCGGTCGGCGAGATCACCTCGACGAATTCGACGTTGATCCGCTTCGGGAACACCGGATGATGCTCGATCAACGGACCATAGGTGGCGACAGGGAATTGTTCAACATCCTCAACATAGATGACGCAGTGCGGATTGCCCATCGACACGCAGGTGACCGCAAAAGTCCGATCAAGCACTGTCAGCGACTGGTTGACCACCATGCCGTCTGCAACGAGCGTGGTCGGAATCTCTTCGGCCATCAGCCGTGGCGGCCCCATATTGACCCGCACCCGGTCGACCTTGCCTGCGCCCGACATAAACAGCTGCAGCGGCAGAACGCCGGCGCCGGTCTCGACCCGGATCTCGCTCCCTTTGACCAGACCGTGATCGTAGGCATACTTGGCGACACAGCGCACGCCGTTGCCGCACATCTCTGCCTCGCTACCATCGGCATTGAACATGCGCATGCGCACATCGGCGACGGTCGACGGCAAAATCAGGATCAGGCCATCGGAACCGATGCCGAAGTTGCGGTCGCTGACCTGTACGGCCAGCGCGGCCGGATCGTCTACGGTCTCGACAAAACCATCGATATAGACGTAGTCGTTGCCGGCACCGTGCATTTTGGTAAATTTCATTTTTAGCTCTCCTGCCTGAATGGGGGTATTATAGAAGCAATCGACCAAGGGCGCCAAGGAAAAGCACGGAGACTTGACAGTCTGGTCCGGTCACTGTATCTATCCAGCCGTGCCCATCGCCTACAACCCCAAGGAGAACCGACATGCACCTGCGCCTTTCTTCCCTGCTGGCAGCACTGATGCTGCTGACCCTGCTGGCCGCCAGCGCGGCTGCCGACGATTTCGGCCCGGTCGTCAGCGACGTCAACGCCTATTTCAGCCTGCACCATGACGATTTCCGGGTGAAGATGGCCGCAGAATTCGGCGTCCCGATCACCCGGGTCGACAGTCTGATCATCTCCGTCGGGTCGGCCGGCGATGCCTATCTCTGCCTGAAAACCAGCCGCAGCAGCGGTCACAGCCTCGATGATGTTACCCACGCCTGGGACAAGCACCACAAACGCGGCTGGGGGGTCGTCGCTCAGGAACTTGGCATCAAACCGGGCAGCAAAGATTTTCACGCCCTCAAGCGTCATGAGTTCGGACGCAAAGGGCAGGGACGCGACGATGAGCGTGAGCACGGCGATGACGACGACCATGGCAAAAAGGGCAAAGACAAAAATAAAGATAAAAACAGAGACAAGCACGACGACTGAGCTTCTTCATTAAAACAAAGGACAAACACGATGGCTTTTTTTCTAAAAACAAAAGTCTGGCAGACCGGCGCCCTCGACTGGTGGGCTATGCTCGACGGCGAAGACGTCTACCTCGGCAGCCGCGAGTTCCCCCTGCCGCCGGAAGAAGGGGACGCATGGCACGTCCGGTCCACCGGCGATAAATTCCGGATCGAAAACGGCGAGATCATCCGCACCGGCAACGAGCCGGTTGTTGCAATGCCCTGGGAGACCTGAGACTCATGGCGCTGACCATCATCCAGATCCCAGCCGGGGCCGGAGCGAACTTTGCCTATCTGGTCTTCTGCCCCGATCAGTTGCAGGGTGTCGCCATCGACCCCTCCTTTGCGGCCGATGCCGTCCTTGCCGCAGCGGCGGAGCGCAGGGTCCAGATCGCGGTGGTGGCCAACACCCACGGCCACCATGACCACACGGCCGGCAACGCCGCCCTGCTTGCAGCCACCGGTGCCCGCCTGGCGGCGCATCCGGCCGACGGAACGACTCCCGACCTCCCCCTGGCCGACGGCGACACCTTAAACGTCGGCAACGATCACCTCACGGTCATGCACACCCCGGGGCACACCCCCGGCTCGGTGACCTTTGTCACCACCGGAGCTGCGCTGACCGGCGACACCCTGTTCGTCACCCGCTGCGGCCGCGCCGATCTCGCCGGCAGCGACGTCAATCACCTTTACGACAGCCTGCAGAAGCTCAAGGCGCTACCGCCGGAGACGGTCGTCTACCCCGGCCACGACTACGGCCCGCGGCCGGTCTCGACCATCGGCGATGAGCTGCGCACCAACCCCTACCTGCTCTGTGCGGATCGGGAGAGTTTTATCAAACTGCGCCTCGGCTGATTTCAGCGCCAGTGAACGATACGCCTCAAATGCATAAACCCCGGCTCTGATCAGAGCCGGGGTTTATTATTCCATTGAGTGCCGAAGAAAAAGAGCTTGTTTATTTCTCTTCTTCGTCGAAATTGAACGTATCGTCATCGTCGAAGGAGAAGCCGTCGTCGGAACTGTCGGCGCTGTCGGCGAAATCAGCGTTGGACTCATCGAGCACGAAACCGTCATCACTGCTGGCGGTGGTTGCGGTCTCCTCCTGATCCTCCATAAAATCGAACCCGAAACTGTCATCGCCGGCGGCGACCTCTTCCGAGACCTCCTCTTCTTCCCGGCTGGTCGCAAACAGCAGTGAGCGCAGGTTGTGTTTGGCCTTGTGCTCCCTCAGATCCTTGCCACACTTCTTACAGGTATCCAGATGATCAAAGCTGGTGTAGTTGCACTTCGGACATTTCATCGGGCAATCTCCTTTTGCTACAAAAAGGACACAAAGTGTTAGCGGACGCCAAAGTCTCCGTAAACATACTGCAAAATCGCCGAAACTGCAAAGCCTGCTGTTTCACTGCGCAAAATTCTTGGTCCAAGATGCACCGGCTGGAAACCGGCAGCGGTCGCCACCTGAGCTTCCGCTGCGGAAAAACCGCCTTCAGGACCGACCAGCAGCGCTACATCGCGCGGCGGGATTGCGGGCAATGCCGTCGCCAGAGGCTGGCTCCCCTCTTCCCAGAGCATCAGGCGTAACTCCTCGGTGGTTGCGGCCAGTGCCGACGCCAGCGGTTGCGGTGCCGCGCAAGCCGGCAGCAGGGGACGCCGACTCTGGCGGGCCGCCTCGGCAATGATCCGCTGCCAGCGCTGCAACCGTTTCTCGTCACGACCGGCTGCCGGGGCCGGGATGCTGCGCTGTGACCAGACCGGAGTAAAGGCGGCGATGCCGAGTTCGGTCCCTTTTTGCAGGATCAGATCAAATCGATCCCCCTTCGGCACCCCCTGCAGCAGACGTACCGGCAGCGCACTCTCGCTTTCGCGCCAGTGCCTGATGATCTCCGCCCGCCCCCCCTGCACAGCAAGCTCAATCAGTTGACACTGATAATGCCCGCCCGCACCATCGAGCAGCAGGACTTCGGTGCCGACCGCCAGGCGCAGGACGCTGCGCATATGATGCGCCACCTCGGCCGGCAGGTTTATGCACCCGTCGGCAACGGCCACCGGTGGTATAAAAAAACGCCGGGACACGTCAGGCCGGCCGCCGGTAGTGCAGACAGCACCACTCGGCGTCGTAATGCACCTCTGGACCGGTCAAAGCCAGCGGCGCAAAACCGTCACGAACCAGGCCCTCTTTTTCGCGCAGGATGCCGGAGAGCAGCAACGAGCCGCCGGGGGCCAGATGCGCCAGCAGGTGCGGTGCCAGACGAACGTTCTCCTCGGCGAGAATGTTGGCGATGACAACATCGTAGGTCCCCGTCAACGCCTCGAGCGGCGCATCGGTAATGTCAATCTGGTCGGCCACGCCATTGAGTCCCGCGTTCTCCCGCGCCACCACGCAGGCCTCCGGGTCGATGTCGTTGGCAACGACCGTGGTCGCACCCAGACGCACGGCGGCGATGGCAAGGATGCCGGAGCCGGTGCCGACATCAAGCAGACGCGCCCGGGGGGCGGCATCGTACAGTTCGGCCAGAGCCTGCAGACAGAGGCGGGTGGTTTCGTGGCTGCCGGTACCAAAGGCCATGCCGGGGTCGAGGCTGACCACCACATCATCGGCAGCGACCGGCAACTCCTCCCAGGTCGGCTTGACGATCAGGCGGCGACCGAAGCGACTGGCAGAAAAGTGCTGTTTCCACCCTTCGGCCCAATCCTGCTGGGCAACGGTGCTGACGACGGGCATATCAGGTTCCCACCCGGGAACCAATGCCGGCAACGCCGCCAGCTCTGCCTGAACCTGATGACAGAGGGCCAGCGGGTCGTCAACGGCCGGGTAGTAAAGACGGACGCAATAGATGTCGGGCGCGTCGGCTTCCGGGTCGGGGAGGACGAAAGTGTCCAGAACCCGTTCTTCGACATTAACGCCGAGACAGTCGCCGGCACACAACGCGTCAGCTGCCAGGTCGGTCAGGGCAGCGGGGATGGATACGGAGAGTTCGAGCCAGTGTTTTTGCATGGCTGATTGTTTAACAGAGTGACCGGAGAAAATGCAATAAAAACCTTGACAAACCACCATTGGCTTGGCATAACCTGTACATAATTTAATTAAAAACTGCCCTCCAAGACACTCCGGTTTGGGGCGATGACAGATGTAACGGGCATGAGCGGACAACAAACCCTTTTTCTCCTTTCCGACGGCACCGGCGAAACGGCGGAGAGGATGACCATGGCGGCGCTCTCCCAGTTCCGCAACCGGGACATCCGCCTTAAACGCATCAGCCATGTGCAAACGAAAACCGCCGCCTACGAAGTTCTCGACGAGGCCTTAAGCGCTAACGGACTTGTCGTATTCACCATTGTCAATCGCGAGTTGGCGCAGATCGTCCAGGACGAGTGCAGCTCCCTCGGCCTCCCCTGCATCGACCTGATTACGCCACTGCTGATTAAAATGTCTGAGTTTGTCGGTCGCGATCCGGGGGAGACCCCCGATCTGCTACATGGTGTTAATGAAGCGTATTTCCGGCGGATTGAGGCTCTGGAATTCACCATCAAGCACGACGACGGCCAGGATGTTCGCTATCTGGAACGGGCGGACATTGTACTGGCCGGCATCTCGCGCACCAGCAAGACCCCGCTCTCGGTCTATCTGGCGCATCGCGGCTGGAAGGTCGCTAATGTCCCGCTGGTTAAAGGCATCGAACCGCCGGCCGAGCTCTTTGTCTTGCCGCGTGAGAAGGTCGCTGGCCTGGTCATCGATCCGCAGCGCCTGGTTGAACTGCGCGCCGCACGATTACGCAACCTCGGCCAGGACCCGAAGCTCGCCTATGCCGACTATGAAGAAGTCGAGGAGGAGCTGCGCTTTTCAAAAAAACTTTTCCGCCGGCAGGGCTGGGCGGTGATCGATGTGACCGGAAAAGCGGTCGAGGAGACCGCTAACGAAGTTTTGGTACGCCTCAACCTCAAGTAACGTTTGCATGGCAAGGAGGCCTGTTTTTCGCATACATTCCACTGGAGGAGAACAATTATGCGGATCTTAGTTGTTGAAGACGAGAAGAAGGTAGCCAGCTTTATCAAACGCGGGCTCGAAGAAGAAGGGTATGAAGTCGATCTGGCCGCCGATGGCGCCGAAGGTCTGAGCATGATCAAGGAAGGGAGCTTCTCCCTGATCCTGATGGACCTGATGCTACCCAAAATGGACGGTCTGCAGGTGATCCGGCAGATGCGCGAACTCGACATCCGCACTCCGGTGCTGTGCCTGACCGCCAAGGACAAGGTCGATGACGTGGTCGCCGGCCTCGATTCGGGAAGCGACGATTATCTGGCCAAGCCGTTTGCCTTTGCCGAACTCCTCGCCCGGGTCCGGGCGCTGATCCGCCGCGGCACGGCCGACCGCGGCGCGGAGCTGGTCTTTTCTGACCTGCGTCTCGACCCGGTGACCCACAAGGTCTGGCGCTCCGACAAGGAGATCGACCTGACCTCAAAGGAGTATGCGCTGCTGGAGTATATGATGCGCAACCCCAACCAGACCTTGACGCGCAGCATGATCGCCGAGCATGTCTGGGACTACACCTTCGATTCATTCACCAACATCATTGATGTCTACGTCAACTATCTGCGCAAGAAGATTGACCGTGACTTCGACAAGAAGTTGATCCACACCGTACGAGGTGTCGGTTACGTGCTGAAAGAGGAAGATTGACCTTGTTCTCCGGCTCCGTCCGCCTGCGCATGACCACATGGTACTGCCTGACCCTGGCGTCAGTGCTGATGGCGGTCAGCCTCTTCTGGTACATCGCGTTGACCAACAACCTCCTGCTGCACCTCGATGAGGGGCTGCAGGAGGTTGCACGTAACGCCGAACTAGGCCATGTCTACGAGCAGCATATTCTGGTCCCGGAACAGGCCTGTGCCATTCTGGAACTGTACAGCTATACTCAGGATTGGACTGCGGTCCTGCAGCTACGCGCTCCGAATGGTGATGTCGCCTGCCAGATCATGGGCGAGGACTCCCTTGATCTCCCTTACAGTTCCGCGGCTCGGCGCCAGGTTCGCGCCGGAAGCCCCCTGATCGAAACATTACCCGTCGAGACCACCGAGGTGCGCGTCCTCACCGAACCGGTCTACCGCGACGGCCGGCTGGCCTGGATTATTCAGGTCGGCAAAAGCGTCGAGGTCATCAACCACACACTGGAAGACCTGCGCACCACCTCCCTGTTTATCACCCCGCTCATTGTCCTGCTGCTCAGTCTCAGCGGCTGGTTCCTCGCCGGCCGGGTCCTCAACCCGGTGGTCAACATCACCGAGACCGCCCAACGGATTACGGCCGAAAAGCTCAACCGGCGCCTGCCGCTGTCCAAGCACGATGACGAGTTCAATCGCCTGTCGCGCACCATTAACTCCATGCTCGGCCGCCTTGAAGAATCGTTTCGCCGCATTCGCCAGTTTTCCGGAGATGCCTCGCACGAGCTGCGCACACCGCTGGCGATTATCAAGGGTGAGACCGAGGTCGCCCTGCGCTGGGCAAAAAGCGAGGAGGAACTCCGCCAGACCCTGGAGTCGAACCTCGAAGAGATCGGCATCATGGAGCGCATAGTCGGAGATCTGCTCTCGCTAGCCCGCAGTGACGCCGGCGAGATGCGCCTCGATATCAACGAATTCAGCCTGAGTGACCTGCTGCAGGATATTTACATGCACGCCCGGACTCTGGCCGAGCGGGTCAGGCACAACGTCCACCTGCACCTGCTGGTCGACTCTGAAATCCTCATGCTCGGCGACCAGATTCAGGTCTACCGTCTGCTTCTCAACATTGTCAACAACAGCATCAAATACACCCCGGACGGTGGCGAGATCGACATTACCCTGCAGTTAAGGCAAAACGATCGCGCACTGATCACCATCAGCGACAGCGGCGTTGGCATTGCCGAAGAGCATCTACCCCACATCTTTGACCGTTTCTACCGCGTCGACGCCTCCCGCAATCGCGATCAGGGTGGAACCGGGCTCGGCCTCGCCATTGTCAAAGCGATCGTTACCGCCCACAATGGCGAGCTGACAGTCACCTCGACGATCGGCGTCGGCACAACCTTCGCCATCACCCTCCCCCTCAAAGGCCCTCAGGACTGACCAACCCTTGACACCTCCCCACCCGGTGCTTAAATAGCTGTAGGTTCCGATAAAAATCGGCATCCTGCTTACTCACCGCGAAAGGAGATCAAAATGTCGTCGCGTCGTATTCTCTTTCCACTGCTGGCTGCCACGGCTCTGCTGCTCTTCACTGCCGTTCAGGTGTCGGCCGCCCTGCCGGAGTTTGTCGATCTGGCCCGTGAACTGAAACCGGCAGTGGTCAACATCAGCACCTCGAAAACAGTTAAAAGCCAGCGGCCCGGCCTCCCTTTTAAGGGTCCTGGCAGCGAATATTTTGACGATTTTTTTAACCGTTTCTTTCAGGGCCGCCCGGATGCGCCACGGCACGCAACATCGCTCGGCTCCGGTTTTATCATCGATCATGAAGGGCACATCCTGACCAACGCCCACGTTGTCGAGGGGGCTGACGAGATCACCGTGACCCTCTCCGACGAGCGAACTCTGAAAGCGACGGTCATCGGATCCGACAGTAAACTTGACCTCGCCCTTTTGCACATTGACGGTGAGGGTGAGCTACCGGCCGTTCGCCTCGGTAACAGCGACACCCTGCAGATTGGCGAATGGGTCCTGGCAATCGGCAACCCGTTCGGCTTGGAGCAGACGGTGACGGCCGGAATTGTCTCGGCAAAAGGGCGCGTTATCGGCGCCGGCCCCTACGACGACTTTATCCAGACCGATGCTTCCATCAATCCCGGCAATTCCGGTGGCCCGTTGTTCAACACCAAAGGCGAAGTAGTCGGCATCAATACGGCCATTATTGCCCGTGGTCAGGGGATCGGCTTCGCAATCCCGATCAATGTCGCCCATGACGTTCTCGAACAGCTGAAAAAAACCGGTCATGTCACCCGCGGCTGGCTTGGCGTTTCAATTCAGGTCCTGACTGAGGATCTGGCCGCCTCCTACGGACTGAATGAGACCGACGGCGCCCTGATCACTTCTGTTTTCGATGATTCGCCAGCTGCAGCTGCCGGTCTCAAGCGCGGGGACATCATCCTCGCCTTTGACGACACCCCCATCCGGCATGTCCGCGATCTGCCCCGGCTAGTCGCCGGGACCCAGGTCGGTGAAAAAACGACTGTCACCGTTTTGCGCTCAGGGAAAAAGCGGGAGATTTCCGTGACCATCGGCCAGATGGAAGCCGATGAAACGCCCGTCGCCGCTGCGGGCGGCGGTTCAGGCAGCACCTACGGGCTGACCGTTACGCAAATCACCCCGGAACTGGCCGACCGCGAAAACTTGAACGAGAAGCAGGGGCTCCTGATCACCGAAATTGACCCCGGTTCACCGGCCGCTTCAGCCAATCTGCGCGGCGGGGATATCCTGCTCGAAGTCAACGACATCCCGGTGAAAACACCGGCAGACCTGCGCAAGGCGTTTAAGTCGGCCAAGGCAGGCAGTGCGGTTCGGCTGTTGATCCGACGCGGCGAAGAGGGGCTCTACACTGCTTTTCGCATCAGCGGTAAGGAGTGATTGAGATTTCGGCTTTTGACTCAAGACCACTATCCATTGGGCAGATCAAAAGGCCCCGGGAAAAAAGATAAGGACGATCAAACGCCCCCAGAGACACGGCGGCCGCAGGTCAAGGAGTGAGGCGTAGCGATAGTTACGTCGCAGCGACGAGAACCAGGCCAACGCAGTATCTGGGGGCATTTGATCGTCTGTAACTGTGCAAATGGACAGTGACCTTCCCTTTGACCTATGCTACGGTCGCCGCATGAAACTGACCCTCCGTCACCAAATTCTGCTTGCTCCGACCGTCGTTCTACTGCTGCTCGCCCTTCTTCTCGGTTTCATGCAGTACAACTACTGGGACATGACTCAGAAAAGACAGCAGATCCGTCGTCTCGGCACGGTCTTCATCGCCCTGGCCGAAGCGGATATGGCGACGCAACGCATCTACCGACTCTCAGTGGCACTCAGTCGCGCCCCGCTTCCCGATGTGGCCAAGATCAATGAACTCCGGCTTCTGTATCAACATCTCGACGAGGCCCGCGGCAAAATCCTCGACAACCTCTCCTTGCCCAAAGATGAGCGACAGCGCTTCGATTCCGTGATCGCCCGCCTCGATCCATCACACGGCTTCGATGCGGAACGTTTTGTTGAAGCAATCAGTGACCTGCGACCGCTGTTCGTCGGTCTTGCCGAACAGATGCAGAACAAGCGGGCACAGCTGACCACGGTCAACGCCGATGATATTGATGAACTGGTTGCCGAGACCACCTTCGTATCGATCCTGGTCCTGGCCACCGCCATCGTCCTCGGCCTGCTGCTCTCCTTGACCTTTGCCCGCCACATCCTGCGGCGCATCCAGAGCCTGTCAGAGAGCGCCCGGCGCATCGCCGGCGGCGACCTGACGCCACCGCAGGCCCCGGGAGAGGTCTGTGACGAAATTGACGAACTGACCCTGTCGATCAGCAGCATGGCCGAAAAGCTGATCCGGGTCGTCAGCGCCGAGAAACTTCTGGAGGGGGCGGAGGAAGAGCGCCGCCGGATTGCCATGGACCTCCACGACCAGACTCTTGCCGACCTGGCGTCGGTCAAAAGAGGTGTTGAAGCGCTGCAAAAACAACCGGAATGCAGCGACGCTGCCAGCGATCTGAATGCCGATTTACAGCGGGCCATAGACAACCTGCGTGAGGTTATGGACAACCTGCACCCGCAGACACTCGATATTCTCGGACTCGGCGCGGCGATCGAATCACATCTCGAACGCCACTATGCTCGCGAGGATCTGCCAACCTATCACTTTTTACAAACCGCCCGCGCCGAGCGAGCAAACCTGCCGCGCACCACAAGTCTGGCCCTGTTTCGCATCGCCATCGAAGCCGTGTATAATGTTGTTCGACATGCCCGCTCCAGCCGTTACGAGGTACTTCTCGACGTCGTCAATAATCGCTTTCTGCTCTCGGTCGAGGATAACGGTCGTGGCTTCGACTTTGACAGCGCCTTTGACAGCAGTCACCGAGGCCTGCATAACATTCGCGAGCGAGCCCGGGCGTTAGGCGCCCAGGTGATGTGGAAACCCTCCCGCTACTCCAGCGGCACCCGCTTCGAACTTGCGCTGCTGTTGCCCCCTCTCGCCCAGGAGAACTGATCCGATGGCCGATCGCTTTGAGATCATTGTCGCCGAGGACAATCTGAAGGATTTCGAATTCCTTGAGCAGCTCATCACCGGATGGGAACCACAGCCGACTGTTGCCCGGGCACCAAACGGCCTGCAGGCCTTTGAACTCGCCCTGCGTCACGACACCCCGCTGGTGATCAGCGACATCCAGATGCCGGAAATGAATGGCATCGAATTTGCCCGCCGCCTCTGGGAGCGAAAACCGACAGCGCGCATCGTCTTCTGGAGCCAGTTCAAGGACGAGATGTATGTCCGCTCCCTGCTGAAAATCGTACCGCCGGAGACCGTTTACGGCTACATCCTTAAGTCAAACACCCGCGAACGCATCGACTCGGCAATCCGTACGGTGCTGGTTGATGAACAGTGCTGGATCGACCCGGAGGTGCGTAAGGTGCAGGGGTTGACCGGTCATAGCCAGACCTCCCTGTCCGACATCGAATACGAAGCCCTGGTCGACATCTCCCTCGGCCTGACCGACAATCTCATCGCCCAACGGCGCTACCTCTCACGGCGTGGCGTACAGAGTCGGCTCAACTCCCTCTACAGCAAACTCAGTATCGACCAGGAGCAGTTCCACAGCGAAAAAGCCGGCGAAGCTCTCAACCTGCGCAACCGAGCCGTCGCCGTCGCCCTGCGCCGCGGTCTGATCAACCCGTTTGAGATGGAGAAGGAAGAGCGTGAGTTCCAGAACTGGCTGGTCCGCTACAATCGCAATAACGGGTAAAGCCGACAACAGGCGGCCTCACTGTCCGCAGAATTTCACGGATTCATGACTGAAGGTCCAGGTTCAGGGTTTGCCTGATCTGCGTCCCATTTAAAACTTTAGATCGATTTTTTTGTCATACCTCTTCGACGATCGGTGGTAAAAACACCTTGAACCTCCGTCTGAAGGGAACCTCGATGCCCGACTCTCCCACCATCACCGGCGTCAGCCCCCACACTGTCAGGCTGCCACGCACAGCGCTTCGCGACATGCTGCGCCTGCAGCACACCCTGGAACGCCTTGCCCGACTCCCCGGCTACCGCCACCTGCTACACGATCAGCTGCCTGAAACCGCCCGCTTCAACCCCGGCACCGCCTCGGTGCTGATGGGTTATGATTTTCACCTCACGAACGATGGCCCGCGCCTGATTGAAGTCAACACCAACGCCGGCGGCGGACTATTCGCCCTGCATGCCGCTCTGGGCACCGAACCAGACCTCCCTTTTCGCCTCGAACAACGACTCTGCGCCATGTTTGCCGACGCCTTGCCGACCAACAACAACGGCACGCGTCCGCTACCACAGCGGCTGGTCATCCTCGATGACAAACCGCAGGAACAGTTCCTCTACCCGGAGATGCAGGCCTTTAGCCGGCTGTTCGCAAGCTGGGGCATCGACGCCAACATCGTCGAACCGCAACAGCTGGAGGCCAGTGCGGCCGGGGTTTTTCTCGACGGAAAGCCGGTCGACCTGATCTACAACCGACACTGCGACTTCTACCTTGAAACCGATCCGCTGGCCGGTGTCCGCGCCGCCTGGCTTGCCGGCACTGTCAGTCTCAGCCCACACCCTACCGCCTACGGCCTGCTGGCCGACAAACGGCGACTGTGCCTGTTCAGCGACCCTGACCAGCTCACCGCCGCCGGCCTCGACGCGGCCGGCATCGCCCTGTTGCAGCGTCTGGTGCCGGAAAGCCGCCTGCTGGCCGATTTCGACCGGGAGGCCCTGTGGAAAGAGCGCAAGAAGTGGGTATTCAAACCGGCCACCTCCCACGCCAGCCGCGGCGTCCTGGTCGGCGCCAAGGCGACCCGCGGCCGCTTTACCGAACTCGACCCGCAGACCACCATCGTCCAGCGCTATGTGCCGCCATCACTGTCCGCAGCAGGTGAGGACACGCCGATGAAGACCGACCTGCGCTTGTTTTCCTGGGCCGGCCACGCGCTGGGTCTCGGGGCTCGCCTCTACCATGGTCAGGTGACAAACCTGCGGACCGAAGGGGGTGGGTTTGCGCGGATTCGGCTGGCTTAGGATAGCTTAAAAGGTCGACACACTTGACTCCACACATGATGTTGTGTAGATTTATGACAGAGAATTGTGCGGAGGTGGCCCATGGCAACGAATCTGGCCCTTGACGACAAGCTGCTCGAAGAAGCCCGCCTTATCGGCAAGCATGCGACCAAAAAAGCGGTGGTCAACGAGGCCCTCGCCGAGTACATCCAACGACGCAAACAAGCCGAAACCATCGGCCTGTTCAGCACCGTCGAGTATGAAGCCGATTACGACTACAAGAAACAGCGTAACCAGTCATGAAAGTGCTGGTCGACACCTCGGTCTGGTCGCTGGCTCTGCGCCGCAATGCACCCGAAGCCGGACCACAGGTTGCGGAGCTGACTGAGCTGATCCGCGAAGTCCGGGTGCAGATGCTCGGCGCCATCCGTCAGGAACTGCTGAGCGGTATCAAGATCAAAGCCCAGTTTCAGAACCTGCGCCAACACCTGCGCGCCTTCCCCGACCTTGAGGCAACCAGTCGCGACTTTGAGACCGCTGCCGAATTCTTCAACCTCTGTCGCGGCAAAGGGGTGCAAGGCTCCAACAACGACTTTCTCATCTGCGCCATCGCCGCCAATCACAAGCTACCGATCTTCACCACCGACAACGATTTCACCCTGTTCCGGCAGCACCTGCCGATTACCCTGCATCTGCCGAGGCCCTGAATGAACGCCACCACCCGGGAGCTCACCCAAGACCTCTCCCCGCACACCTCAGCCAATGCCGAAGGCTGGGCCAAACTGAAGGTTGCCGTCGAGGTTCCCCTGCCTGGCAGATCCGCTGCGTGCTCTTTGTAAACGCCCCCTGCTCTTTGAGCCGAAGCCCTTCGGCGTACCAGCGTTCGGCTTAGGCGTTTGGCGCGTAAACCGGTTGTGCGACACTCCTGAGCGGGGGTGTGCCTCACCGCCCCCCCCCGGAAGCAGCCGTTCTCGGCAGACAAAGAGTGCACACTGTAATTGAGCTGATCAGTTAGGCTATAAGTCGGCTCACAAGTTGGCGCTCTCCTTAACAAATATTGCCATAAATAAATCAAGGGTGAAGTCCCGGCAATCCAAATCGCTGTGCAATACCAACTATTGCACGCAGCTCTCATCCTCACCTGAACCAGCCGCTCCTGCCGACGACGGCATACTGCCCGGTTTAATCGTGCCGCCGCTGACGCGGTCAATGATCTTGATAAACTCCTCCACCGGCTGGGCACCGACAATGGAGATCCCGTTAACCAGAAAGGCCGGAGTGCCGTTGAAACCGAAGGCAGCGGCTTCTTCCTGATCGGCGTCGACAACAGCATTGAGAGACGGATCGTCCAGGTCGGTTTTGAGGCGCTTCATATCGGCGCCGGCCTGTGCTGCGGTTTTGATCAGGAAGGCTTCCCCCTTTTCGTTGAGTTGGGCCTGATTGGCGAAGATCAGATCGTGAAATGTGTAGGCCGGTTCACTCCCCTGGCGGGCGATGGCCTCGAAGTAGCGGGCGGCGGTTTCGGCATGCGGATGAAACGACAGCGGCAGGTGCTTGAAAACGATACGCAGCTGGCCGCAATAGGCGGCACGTAGCTGATGCAGGGTGTCGGCGCCGCGCACGCAGTAGGGGCACTGGAAATCGGAGTAGGTGACGATGGTGATCGGCGCCTCCGGGTTGCCGAGGATGGCCCGGCCCGGGGCGATGACCGGTTGTCTGGGGTTGGTGTATTCGGCGGCGCGCTGCTGCTGGGCAAGCTGCTCTTCGCGCGCAGCATATTCGATGGAGGCTTTTTTCTGGGTGCGCTGTAGTGCTTCCATAAACAGCAGCGGATTGGCCTCGATGGCATTGGTCAGCACCTCCGGGTTCTGCTCCAGCAGGGTCTGCAACTGCTGCGGAGTGGTGGGGGTTGCGCAACCGAACAGGCCGAGGCAGAGAAGGGCGAGGATGGTCGATTTGAGTGACATAGGGAACTCCTGTTTCGCGTTGAAAAGGGTTAGAAACTGTCTATCGTTCGCCTGGCCCGACCACGACCTCTCAGACCTGTGACGTTTATCAAATTAAGTAGGGTGTCGTCGAAATTCCTGGTTCTTCCTATCCGTTTTATTGTTTGATCACGTTGATCAGCTGCAGCGTTGGAACAGCAGCGTCTCTTTGAACCAGCCGGCGATATTCAACCATCCGGGATAAGGATCCCAGCTCCCTTGCGAACTAAGATCGAGAAGCGGATGCCCTTCGCCGGTGGTGGTCACCGCCAGAAGTTGCCCCGAAGGGGAGAAACTCAGCGCCGCGACCTGCGGCCCATAGGTGTTGAGAAAAATCGTCTGTAGTCGGCCGTTACTCAACAGAAACCAATCGGGATTGCTCATGGCAGGTTGACGGTAACAGAGGCTGGCAGCAGGGTGGCCGGGAAGGGCCTGACAGGTCAGGTCATCGGGGAACGGAGACGGGGCGGAGAAGGCGGGAAAGACACCGAGGGAAAGGCCGGCGGCGACCAGAAGTCCGCACAAACCGAGCTGCAAAAAGGATCGGCGAAAACCCCTCATCGTCTCCCTCCAGACAACGCCGCACCAACACCGGGAGAAACGCACGGCGGCGGCCAGAAAATAATGCTGCGCATCGAGTCTTTATTCCGGATGGATCACTCGCCTCCGAGCATCCCCTCCTTCATACTCTCATCCGCCGGCTTGTTGCCGAGATAGATCAACAGCACCCCTTTGGCCAGACCCGGCGCATTGCTCGATCCGAGCAGGCGGCCGTTGTGGGTGACGCTGACCGTGCCATCCGCGGCGACCGCCAGATCAACCCGGTCCTTTTCGATAAAGTCGGCGTCGAACCAGCTTAAGAACGCCTTCACCGCCGAGCTGTTCATCAACTGCGGACTGTTATTGGCCAACCCCTCGGCGAAAGCATCAACGATCTTCTGTTTTTCGACCTTGCTGTAAAGAAAATCCATGCGGATCAGCTTGGAGCCGGTTCCGTCGACCACCTGTTCAGTGCGGGTCGCCTTCTGTGCCGTGTAGAGTGAGCCGATATATATCTTGAAGAACAGCTTCTTACGGATGCCATAACCGTTGAGGTTAAGTGTCTCACCGCCAATCTGCACCTGCGGCTCCAGTTTCACCCCGGCCACCTCGACCGCCAAAGCGGAGCCGGACCAGACCAGAAGCACCAAGGTCACAAACAATCGCATCATAGGGCTATCCTTTCCAGTTGGAGACAACAACCAGCATCTGCCTGCGGACTGGGCTCAATAAAACTTCGGATCCCGTCTATTTTGAATAGCGTGCCGGATCTCTTGCGAGTCGATGCTGACAAGCGCCTGTGCCATCTCTTCTTGGCTGACCTCGGCCTGCACACAGGCGATATAACCCTTCCCGATCGACGTCATCGACTCATAAACGGCACGATCAGTATAACGGGTCTGCGGAGTCAGCAGACTGCCCACCCTTTTTTTCAGCGCATGTGGCATTTTCGCCGCCTCCCCGCAGTCAAAACAGGCGGCCGGAAACCCCAGATCCGGGCCGGCAAATTCGGCGAGAGCCTGCACCGCGCGCCTCTGCGCGTCAGCCAGCGCGGTCTCGGGGGTACTGGATGGCGACGATGCACCGATAACACAGATGGCATCGCCACACTGCGGTTCTTCAAAACACAAAGGCGGAACTGAAGACATATCGAATACCGCATCAGCCATGTCAACGCTTGGTGTACAAGAGCAACCGAACAGAAGCAGCAAAGACAGCAGTCGTCGCATCATCCCCGTCTCCCTTCCTTCAGAGCGCGTCGCCATGCAACCTAGCAAGTTTCTCCCGACTCTCGCGCACGCACCGGTCAATCGTTTCCGGGGCGATTTCGCCCTTGACACAGGCCCGCTGGGTTTTTCCGGTTGAAGCCTCGTCTTCAAAGATGACCTTCTGCGTATAGTGCACCTGCGCCGCAAGGCACACGGCGATCGCCTTCTCCAAAGTTCGCGACATTGGCGACGACTCCTGCGGGAAATAACCGGCACTGAACACCGGCAAGCGCCGCAAATAGGCCGTGAGCTGTTTCACCACGTCGAGTCTGGCATCAGACATCGCTGCCGTCGGGTTTTCCCATTCACCCGACACGCCGATATAAGAACAGGTCGCATCGTGGCAAAGCGTCGCATCGTTGCACAACGGCGGCAAAGGGGTCTCCACCATTGCCGGGTTCGGTGTACAGGCAGCACAGAACAGTAACAGCGCAACAGCCCAACGCTTCATTGTCATCCTCCGACCAGATCTATTCCAGTGTGCCGCTGAAATTGAAACTGTGCGTCCCACTCAGCGGCCGATCGCTGGCGACCGCTTCGAGCACCTGTTTGCCGCGTGGCGTGAACGGGCCGACATGCCCGAGCTCGACGCCGTAGTGACGAGCACCGGCCTGAGAGAGGCGACGCAGGTTGCCGAGCAGGGAAAAGTCGCTGCTTGAGGTCAGGACGCTGATCTCCCCCTGAGTGCGGACATGATAGGCCTCACCGCGGTCGGAGAGGACCGGCCCGTCGCCTTTCAGGCGCGGCAGCGGCACCCGGGTGGTCATCAGCGGGATCTGGGCGTAAACGGTAATCTCCAGATCGACCCCTGCATCGCGCTGCAGCAACGCTTCCATGTTGCCCGCTTCGTCCTCGATGTACAGGGTGCAGGCTTTCGCGCCGAGAGTGCGCCATTCGAGCAGCGCCTGTGAGTTGAGACTGAACAGGCGGCTGCCGGTGATCAGGTGCAATCTTTCGTGGCCGGTAAACAGGGCGAAGTGACCGAGGTTGTTGAGGCGGAAGGTGGTCTGGCCGGCGGCGATCAAAGCGTCGATCGCCGCGCGCAGATCGGCCCAGTCGCTATCGAAAGCGATAAACGGTAGATCGAAAATCAGCTTCTGTGACTGGCGCAGCAACCGCTGCGGCAGCCTTTCAGGGCGCAGGTTCGGCGTCAGCGGCAACAGCAGACGATCGACGGCGCGGTTCTCGAGCAGTCCGCTGTCGCGCGGGTCGCGGATGCCGACGGTCAGGGTGCGTCCGCCATCGGTCTTCGGCGGCACCGGTAGCAGCAGACTGGCCAGCGCCTGCATCCGGCGTCCGGTGATCGACTGCTGACGCTGCTCGGCCAGCTGCCGGCGCAGGTCGCGGTAGAATTCGCGGCGAACCTCCTTCAGCCGACTCGGAGGAATCACCACCGCCGGCAGCTCACCACAGGTCAGGGTATCAAGCTGGATCGCCTCGGCACCGCCTTTGACAAACACCCCGTGAAGGATTTCATGCGACAAGGGACGGTCACTGGCCTCGAAGCTCTCGACCGGGAAGCTGGCGGTCACCGTTGCCCCCGGCGCGGTGGCGGTCAGAGTCAGATGGCCGCTATCGGGCATCGCTACTTGCAGATCGATGCTGAAACTTTGCGCCGGAGCGCTCTGCAACAGACGGCGGCAGGCATTATCACTGAGGGTAAAGGCCGTATCGGACGAGACCTTGAACACGCTGTCGCCACGGCTGAACGACTCATCAAAGGGGGAGATCACCGTCACCCGGTCACCGGCGGCGGCCTGGTTGGAGCGCTTGCCCGCCACCTGCAGCTCCTTGACCGTAAAGGCACGGCCGGCGCGGTCGCTCTGTGGCTGGATACGCAAACGATCGCCAAGCACCACCGGTCCACCGCTGCGGAAGGTTAACCGTCCGCCCTGCACCTGCTCAACCTTGCCGAGGAAACGGCCGGTGGCACCGTGCTGGTTAGGGACGGTGATGTCGGTCGGACGACCACCGGGGAGGAAGCCCTTGGTCGGCGGCCGGCCGAAGGAGTCTTTCAACTTCAGCTTGGCGACGCGGACCGCTTCCGGGCGCTGCGCCGGTTTGGCATCGATGACGCTGCGATAGGCACCAACGACGCTGGCGACATACTCGGCGCTCTTCATCCGCCCTTCGATCTTCAGGCTACCGACACCGGCCGTCTGCAGATCACCGATCAGATCGATGGCGGAGAGATCGTTGGTCGAAAAGTAGTAGCCCTCTTCGCGCTTGTTTTTGTACAGCCGCCGGCAGGGCTGGGCGCAGCGGCCGCGATTGCCGCTGGC